>JAKCDN010000044.1 GCA_021841795.1 Acidobacteriota bacterium
GGCGATACACCCTCGTGCGTATCCCTCGATTCGAGCCGCTTGTCTGCGGCATCGGCATCGGGATCACCCCTGCGGAACCTTTCCATCGGGTCGCTCGCTGCGGAACTGGAGCCGTCCTGCATCCCACTTCACTTTCCAAATAGCCTTACGGGGGCATGGGCTAAAAGGTTACAGGCTCCTGCGGCGGATTGGCGCCCCCGCGCGCGGTGCGTCGCGCCCTGTCTTGCCGCCGGCGCAGCGGCCGGAAGCGCGGCTGAACGCCGCCGGTCTCCGGGCGTGAAATGCCTATATAAAGCGATTTGCTTCGACGGTTTCCGGTTGACATCATGGCGAACGGGCAATTAAAGTGAGGGCCGCTGCGGTAACAAAATAATGGTTCCGCTCTGGGTGCGCCGCGGCACGGGAGACGACGAAGATGTTGGCAATGCGAATGGTGGCGGGAACGTTGCTGGGACTCGGTTTGGCAGGCGCGGCCTGGGCGCAGGATGGCGGAAAGCCGGCCTATCTGAATCCCAATCTGCCTGCGGAACAGCGCGCGGCGGATCTGGTGAAGCGCATGACGATCGAGGAGAAGGCCAGCCAGCTTGTGAACCAGGCGCGCGCAATTCCGCGCCTTGGCGTTCCGGCTTACGACTGGTGGAGTGAGGCGCTGCATGGCGTGGCGGTCAACGGGACCACGGAGTTTCCTGAGCCGATCGGTCTGGCGGCCACCTTTGACGCCAACGGCATTCATGAGATGGCAATCGATATCGGCACCGAGGCGCGCGTCGTCCACGCCCAGTCATTGGACGCGCACGGCGGTAGCGCGATCTTCCACGGACTCGACTTCTGGGCGCCGAACGTCAATATCTTTCGCGATCCGCGCTGGGGGCGCGGACAGGAGACCTACGGCGAAGATCCGTTCCTGACCGCGCGCATGGGTGTCGCCTACGTCACCGGAATGCAGGGCGACGATCCGCGCTACTACCGCGTAATCGCCACGCCCAAGCACTTCGATGTGCACTCCGGTCCGGAGCCGACGCGCCACTTTGCCGATGTTGACGTCAGCAGGCACGACGAGCTCGACACCTATCTGCCGGCATTTCGCGCCGCCGTCACCGAAGCAAAGGCCGATTCGGTCATGTGCGCTTATAACGCCATCAACGGGCAGCCGGCCTGCGCCAATGAGTTCCTGCTCGAAGATCAACTGCGCGGCAAGTGGGGATTTCAGGGCTATGTCGTCTCCGATTGCGGCGCGGTGCGCGATATCTTCACCGGTCACCATTACGCGCCGTCCCAGGCCCAGGCATCCGCGATCAGCCTTGAGCGCGGCATGGACAACGAGTGCATCGATTTCCGCGCCACGGTCACGGACGATCACGATTACAAGCCTTACCTCGACGCCGTCAACGAGGGCTATCTCAAGGAGACGACAATCGATACCGCGCTGGTGCGGCTGTTTACGGCGCGCATCCGGCTGGGGCTCTTCGATCCTCCGCAGATGGTTCCGTATTCCAGGATCGACGCCGGCCAGTTGAACAGCCCCGCGCACCGCGCGCTGGCCCTCACGCTGGCGAATGAGTCCATGGTGCTCTTGAAGAACGACGGCACGCTGCCGCTGAAAACCAGCGGAACCAGCGTTCTTGTCGTGGGCCCGCTGGCGGAGCAGACCCGCGTCCTCCTCGGCAACTACAACGGGATTCCCACGCATACGGTTTCAATTCTGGAGGGAATCAGGCAGGAGTTTGCCGCGGACAAGGTGAACTTCGTCCCAGGCACAGGCTTCCTCAGCAAGCACACGGAGCCGGTGCCCGCTGCGTTGCTCACCACCGGCGGACGGCCCGGCGCAAAGGCGACCTATCTCAAGCAGGACATCGTGAGCTTTTCGAATCAGGAGTCGGGCGCAACCTCCGCGCTGGTATCGCGCATCGAGCCGGGCATCGACATTGCCGCTCAGCCGCTGCCCGTTGAAGCCGCCCAGGCCGATCCGCTCACCGTGCACTGGGAGACCACGCTCACCCCCACCCAGACCGGCGATTACAACCTGGGCGTAGAGACCGATGGATTCTTCCGCGTCTTTCTTGACGGCAAGCTGGTGACGATAGCTAACTATCCCCACGGCGTCGAGACGCTGACGGGCAAGGTGCATCTTGAAGCCGCCAGGCCATACAAGCTGGAGGTGGAGTACCAGCGCACAGCGAAGGCGGCGCCGCACCTCCAACTGGTCTGGGGCCGAATCGATCGTAGCGTTGACCCCGCGGCGCTGGCCGCGGCGCAACATGCCGACGTGATTGTTGCCGTGGTCGGGATCACCAGCGAACTTGAAGGCGAGGAGATGAAGGTGAACGAGCCCGGCTTCCAGGGCGGCGACCGCACCAGCCTCGATCTGCCGGAACCCGAGGAGAAGCTTCTTGAGGCGCTCGCCGGCACAGGCAAGCCTTTGGTGGTTGTGTTGACCAACGGCAGCGCCCTGGCGGTGAACTGGGCCAATGCGCACGCCAGCGCGATTCTCGATGCCTGGTACCCCGGCGAAGAAGGCGGAACCGCCGTAGCGCAGACACTCGCAGGCAAAAACAACCCCGCCGGACGTCTTCCCGTGACCTTCTACAAGGACGTGAGCCAGTTGCCGAACTTCGAGGATTACTCGATGCAGGGGCGCACGTACCGCTACTTTACGGGCACGCCGCTCTATCCCTTCGGCTACGGGCTGAGCTACACCAAGTTCGCGTACAGCAAGCTCACGCTGCCCGCGGCGCCGGTTGAAGCGGGCCAGCCGGTGGTTGTCGAAGCTACCGTAACCAACACGGGTTCCCGCCCCGGCGATGAGGTCGCGCAGCTCTACCTCAACTTTCCTGCCGTGCCCGGCGCGCCGTTGCGCGCGCTGCGGGGATTCGAGCGCATCCATCTGGAGCCCGGCGCGTCGCAGAAAGTCCGGTTCGAGCTTAAACCGCGCGACCTCAGTATGGTCACCGAAGCGGGCGAGCCGATTGTCGCCGATGGCGGCTATACCGTGACCGTCGGCGGCGGGCAGCCGGCCACCGGCGCGCCAGTTGTTGCCGGTCAATTTACCGTTCACGGCACGCTCAAGCTGCCGGAGTAAGTATTTTTTCGAGAGGAAGATGGGGCGTTTCAGCGGCGCGAAACGCCCCTTTCCGCAAAGCCTGTCAAGCCCTTCCGGCAAGAAACGCCCATTCCGTCGCAGGAGGGGAGATTGACGAGGCTAAGTCAATATAAATGAGCAATTTTCATCTTTTGTTCATGTCTGTTAAACCTCCCGTTCACGGGCAGAACGGCCGCAATCTTCCACATTCTTCCGCGTGTCGGGTTTAAACTTGTCTGTAACCCGGTTCCTAATCCCTCATGACTGGGTAAACAATCGTGACCGACTGCGATTGTTGAGGTTTTATGGACGCCATATTCTCCGGCTCGTCTGCTTTCCGCCAAAATCCATCCTTATTTTCCGTGGAAGTTTCTGCTGTTGCTCAAGTTCCATCGCGGAGGCCCAGGCGGCTCCGGAATTTCTCCGGCCGCATTGGTGATCTCTGATGGCCGATCTAGCAACGGCAGTTCATGCCATTCCCGCGTCGACGTCACTCGCCGATCGCAAGCTATCCAGCCGCTCGCGCCGGGCGGGTGTTGGGATCTTTGTGCTGGCTCTGGCCGCCGGCGTGTCCTATATCGGCGTCCACCTCGCCAAAGACCTGAACCGCGTCACCGTGAACGGGATCTGGCCCTATCTCCTGCTCGGACTGGCTCTTACCATCGCCCTTGGCTTCGAGTTCGTCAATGGCTTTCACGACACCGCCAACGCCGTGGCCACCGTGATCTACACCAACTCCCTGCCGCCGCACTTTGCCGTGGTGTGGTCGGGATTCTGTAACCTGGCCGGAGTTCTGCTGTCGTCTGGCACCGTGGCGTTTGCCGTCATCGCGCTGCTGCCGGTGGAACTGATCCTCAAGGTGAGCTCCGGCACCGGCTTCGCCATGGTCTTTGCACTTCTCATCGCGGCGATTTTGTGGAACTTAGGTACATGGTGGTTCGGCCTGCCCGCATCCAGCTCGCACACCATGGTCGGTTCCATCATCGGCGTGGGCCTGGCAAGCCAGTTGTTGAACGCGCACGGAAGAACGTCGGGGCTGGATTGGAGCCAGGTCGTCAAGGTGCTTGAGGCTCTGCTGGTGTCGCCGGTGCTGGGTTTTGCGCTGGCCGCCATCCTGCTCCTCGTGTCCAAGCGACTGATCCGGATTCCCGTGCTTTATGAGGCGCCTAAAGGCAACGAGCCGCCGCCATGGCCGATTCGCCTTCTCATGGTGGGCACGTGCACCGGTGTCAGTTACTTCCACGGATCCAACGACGGGCAGAAGGGAATGGGGCTCATCATGCTCATCCTTATCGGCACCGTCCCTACGGCCTATGCGCTCAATCACAACGCCAGCGCGGCCGAGGTCCAGAGTTTCATCGCGGCTTCCGCGCAGGCAGGCCGGATTCTGGAGCGGCATGTGCAACCGGGCACGCCCGATCCCGATGCCCGCACCGAAATCACCAACTACATCCAGACCCGGAAACTTCAGCCCACAACACTCCTCGCGCTCAGCCAGCTCGTCGACGAACTGAACCGCGAGGTCTCTTCTTACAAGACGCTGCAATCCATTCCTGCCCAGGCGCAGACCAACATGCGCAACGACATGTACCTGGCAGGCCGGGCGCTGCGCGTCATGAATCCCGCCCACGATCCTGCCTTCACACCCGCTGAAGGCAAGGCGCTGAATGACTATCAGGGCAAACTCGACAAGGCGACAAAGTTCATCCCCGACTGGGTGAAGGTGGCCGTTGCGCTGGCGCTGGGTCTGGGCACCATGGTGGGCTGGAAGCGAATCGTGGTCACTGTCGGCGAGAGAATCGGCAAAGAGAATATGACCTATGCGCAGGGCGCCAGCGCCGGACTCGTCACCATGGCGACCATCTTTGCCGCGGACGCCTGGAGCCTGCCCGTCTCCACCACCCATATTCTCAGTTCCGGAGTGGCCGGCACCATGGCCGCCAACGGCAGCGGCCTGCGCCTGTCCACGGTGCGCAACATCGCCGCAGGCTGGGTCTTTACCCTGCCCGCGGCAGCCCTGCTCTCGGGCCTGCTTTACCTGCTGTTCCACGCGATCTTTTGATCGGCAAGCTGCCGAGCTAACGGCGTCCCGCGAGGGCCGGACGCTGCGTGCGCGCATTTTTCGCTCAGCGCGCAAATACGGTCACATCCGGTACCATACAGAATGGTGCGGAACAAAGAATGAGTCTGAAAGCAAAGCTGGAAGCCGTAATTTACGCCGCCGAAGAGCCGGTGACTCTGGCGCAACTGGCCGGCGTGTTCGCCGACGAGGCCCTGGAGTTGAAGGCGGCGCAGGAAGCCGCGGCGCAAAAGGAATCCGAAGAGCCGGGCGCGGAGGATGCCGAAGTTGCGCCTCCGGCGCAGGAGCCGCTGCCTGAATTGGAATCGACGGCCGATGCGGCGGCGGAAGAGGCGGCTGCCGGTGAGGCCGTCGAGACCGGCGTTACGGAGGCGTCGGATGCGGCGCAGGAATCTGCCGGGCCCGATGCGGCGCAGGTTGAGGCCGAGGCCAAGCGCGCGGCCAGGCAGCGCGACCGCGAGGTGCGCGGAGTCATCAAAACGCTGCTCGACGAGCTGATCTCCGAGTATGCCGTGGATGCGCGCGGTGTGGAAGTGCGCGAGATTGCCGGCGGCTACCGTATGGCTACCAAGCCCGAGTGCCACGATGCCGTGCGCGCGTTCATCAAGGGACAGAAGCCGGCGCTTAAGCTTTCGCTGCCGGCCCTGGAGACGCTGGCCGTAATCGCCTACAAGCAGCCCATCACGGCGCCGGAGGTCAACGAGATTCGCGGCGTGGACTCGTCGGGAGTCTTCGGATCGCTGCTGGCTCGGAAACTGATCGCGACCGCGGGACGCAAGCCTGTGATCGGGCGGCCGATTCTCTACAAGACGACGCGCGAGTTCCTGCTTCGCTTTGGATTAAAGGACGTCTCCGAACTGCCGTCCATGGAAGAGTTTGAGAAGATGGCGGCCAGCGAACTGGAGGAATCGGAACTGGCAGGCGATGAGGCGCCGGCCGGCGAGTCCTTCCCTGAATTCAATCCGGATCCAGTTGTGGAAACAGAGACCGGTGACGCGGAGGGACAGAATGAAACCGCCGCGGAGCCAGAGCCCGAGCCCCCAGCCACGGCGGAACCTGGAGAATCGCCCGCGGAAGCTCCGAACAGTCGTATGCAGTAAGCGGAGGTTGCCACATGGCAGTGAAGAAAAAGACAGAGCCGGCTGCGAAGCCGTCTAAAAGAGTTCCGTTAACAGCGAAGACCGAGGCCGTCACGAAAAAGGCGGATGCCGCCGGCAAAAAAACTGCGGCCAAAGCAGAAAAGCCGAAAGCGGCAAAAAAAGCGTCCGCGAAGAAGAGCGCAGCCACGGCCAGGAAAGCACCCGCCAAATCCAAGGTCACCTCCGCAAAAGGCCAGAGGAAATCCGTCAAGCGAAAGCCGGACGCTGAGTACCATATCGGCGATCCCGTTCTCGATCCCATCGGTGACGAGACCGACGGTGAGGGCCGGACTTCTTTCCTCGAAATCGAGGAGATTTCATCGGCGGAGACGGATGCATACAGCGGCGGATCGGCTCTTTTCGAGGCCGAATCAGACGACGAAACCGTAGTCGAGGAAATGGCGGAGGACGACACCCGGCTATTGGACGATTTGCTGCCGCCGGAAGAAGACGAGGCCGAGACGGATAAGGAATCTCGCCCTGCGCCCAACCCCGAGCGGCTGCAGAAGATTTTGTCGCAGGCAGGTATCGCCAGCCGCCGTCACGCTGAGGAGCTCATCGTTGCGGGCCGCGTGATGGTCAACGGAAAGGTGGTCACCGCGCTGGGCTCAAAGGCCGATCTTGCCCACGACCATATCCGCGTTGACGGCAAGCTGCTGCACGGCGCCGAGCGGCATCGCTACTTTATGCTCAACAAGCCGCGCGGCTACGTCACCACCATGAGCGATCCTGAGGGCCGTCCCACGGTGATGGGGTTTTTCTCCGGCGCGCGCGAGCGGGTCTATCCCGTCGGGCGGCTCGACTTTCAGAGCGAAGGCCTCCTGCTTTTGACCAATGACGGCGAGCTGGCAAATCTCCTGACCAAAGCAGGATCAGGCGTGGAAAAGACCTACCTCGTCAAAGTCGCGGGCCAGCCCTCCCCCGAACAGTTGGAGCGCCTCCGCGACGGCGTTGCCATTGAGAAGGGCGCGCCCGGGTCGGAACGGGTGCGTACGGCTCCAGCGCGTGTCCAGCAGGTGCGCGAGGGCGAGAATCCCTGGTTCGAAGTGGTGCTGATCGAGGGCCGCAATCGCGAGCTCAGAAAGATGTTTGCCGCCATTGGACACTTTGCGGAGAAGATTCGCCGCGTGGGCTACGGACCGCTCATGCTCGACGTGGAGCCGGGCAAGATGCGTGAGCTGACGGTGGAGGAAGTAGGCGCTCTCAGGCTGACGGCCGAGGGCCGTATGAAGCCGCGCCGCATCCGGGCCACACAGATGCTGCCCAAGGATGCGGGCATTGCGGCCGAGCAGCGCGCGGACAAGCGCGGCGGACGGGGCGGCAGAGGTTTTGTGCGGCGTGGCGATACAGACCGGCTTCCTCAGGCGCGGAAGGAGTTTCGCGGCCAGCGCCCGTTCGGGCGCGGTGAGTCGAGCTTCGCCGGGCGAGAGCACGAGGGAGTTGAGCCGCGTGGCGAGCAGACTGAGTTGCGCGGCGGCCGGCAGCAGGGCTTCGGCGGTGGATGGCGGCGCGAGAAAGACGAGAGATCGCTCAACGGCAACTCCCGCGCACCGTTCAGGTCAGGCCGTCAGCGGCCCGATGTGGACCGCGAGGCAACCTCGGCCCAGCGCGGCGAATTCAAACCCCGCGGCGAATTCAAGCCTCGCGGAGAGTTCAAACCCCGCGGAGAGTTCAAGCCTCGCGGTGAATTCAAACCCCGCGGCGAGTTCAAGCCTCGCGGCGAATTCAAGCCTCGCGGCGAGTTCAAGCCTCGCGGTGAATTTAAACCCCGCGGTGAATTTAAACCTCGTGGAGAATTCAAGCCCCGCGGAGAATTCAAACCCCGTGGAGAATTCAAGCCTCGTGGTGAATTTAAACCTCGTGGAGAGTTCAAGCCTCGCGGCGAATTCAAGCCCCGTGGAGAATTCAAACCCCGTGGAGAATTCAAGCCTCGTGGTGAATTTAAACCTCGTGGAGAGTTCAAGCCTCGCGGCGAATTCAAGCCCCGTGGAGAATTCAAGCCCCGTGGAGAATTCAAACCCCGCGGCGAGTTCAAGCCTCGCGGTGAGTTCAACCCCCGCGGCGAATCTAAGCCTCGTGGCGATTTCGGCGGCAAGCCGCCGCAATCCGGGAGTGGGGGCAAACGGAACTTCGGCGGCAAGCCGGGAGGTTTCGGAAGATCGCGTGGCGCGGGCGGAGGTGGAGCGAAGCGCGGTTTTTCGCGGCCCGACGCGCGGCGCAGTGGGCGGAAGCGCGATTGAGCGCGCGGCGATCGCCGTTCTTGTCCCAGAAGCGAGGGGCGCGAAGATTGCAGCATTTCCTGGAGAGGTTGTCGATGACCGTACGTTCTCTGAGCGTGTGCCTCCTGGCATGCGCAGTTCATCTACCCGCGCAATCTGCCCCCGCCAATCCGCTCGCGCATTCGCAGGTCTTTGCGTTGAACGCAATGCGCGCAACCACGGCCCCCAACGGCGTTGTGGGCCGCAAGGTCTTCTCTGGAACGCTCGCTACCGGCGAGGCCGTTGCCGTGCACGAGACCACGCAGCCTGCTGGAGCACCGCCCAGCCCCATGCATCGTATCGGGCACTCTGAGGTCATCGTGGTGGTGGAGGGTACGATCGAATTCGACCACGACGAAAAAGCGGAGCGCGCCGGCCAGGGCAGCGTAGTGTATGTCGCCAGCGGAACCCTGCACTTCATCAGGAACGTCGGCAGCGGTCCGGCAACATATGTTGTGGTGCAAGTCGGCGGCGATACCAGGCAATAATCGAGCCGCAAGGCTTCGCCCGCGCATCGCGCCGTCAAGTCTCTCCATGGATGGGTTCGGTTGCTTCTGCGCCGGGGCGCTCGATCCGCCACGCCGGCCGCGGGCGATCGGCCTCTGCCATCGCGTCAGCCGCCCAGCACTCTTCCCCGGCCGCTGCTCTTCACTTTGTACATGCGCACATCGGCGGTGCCGATAATGGCGTGCATCTGCAGGCCGTCATCCGGCGCGGACGCCAGGCCAATGCTCGCGCTCACCCGCAGCTTGAGGCCGCTCTGCAGGCAGAAGCAGGTTTCCATCAGTGCCTCGTGTACGCCGCTTACCCGCTCCAGCGCGGAGGCGGCATCGGTCTCCGGCATCAGAATCACGAATTCGTCGCCCCCATAGCGGAAGCAGAGATCCTTTTTGCGGCTCAGCTCTTGCAGTCTCTGTCCGGTGAGAGACAGCAGCTCGCTCCCCACAAGGTGGCCGTGCTCGTCGTTCACCAGCTTGAACCGGTCCAGATCCAGGAAGGCCAGGCTCAGCGGCGTCTTGCCCTTGCGGCAGCGCCTCAGCTGGGACTCGATCGCGTCGTACAGATGGCGCACGTTGTAGAGCCCGGTGGTATCGTCGGTGATCGTCAACTGCTGAATGCGGGTAACGTCATTCGCGTTCTCGATGGCGATGGCGGCATGATCGGCCAGAATGTGCAGAAATGCGATGGTGTAGTCCGACATTTCGGCGCGAGGATTAAGAATCTCGATTACGCCCTGGATGCCCTTGCGTCCGCGCAGCGGCAGCGCAATCGCAGAGCGAAACGCGCGCAATCCTCCTGCGCCGGAGTGCTGCAGCCTTGCATCGGGCTCCGATGGCGGCACAATTACGCTCTCGCCGTGCTCCAGCACCCACCCCGCCAGCCCTTCGCCCATCTTTACGCGCAGGCCCTTCAGTGCGTCCTGCGCGTCTCCTGCGGCAATGGCGTAATACAACTCATTGCGCGAGTCGTCCAGCATCAGCAGCGTCCACAACTCCGCCTCAACCATGCGCTCCATGTGTTCCAGAATGGTGCGCAGAATCATGTCAAGATCGAAGCTCGCTGTGAGCGACCGCGTCAGCTGATGGAAGACAAGCAGATCGGCGAGCGGTATGCGCCCTTCCGTCTTGTGTGACATGCCTTAGCCCTGGGGGAAATTCTCTCTTTCATCCTGTCTTGCAGGCAAGAGCGCGCACCCGATGCTTTCGCGTTGTGCTGTTCTTTCCCGCCTGTTCATGTTTCTTGCTTTGTCCCTGCTCAGCCGCCTATGTGCACCATGGAGCGCGACGGCTTGAGAAACCCCGGTTCGCCGATGTGATGCCGGGCTTCCTTGCCATTCACGGTACGCACGATGTAAGCAGAAAGTTCCGTGTCGTCGGCTCCGCCCCGCAGCCTTCCATACAGGTCGTGCTCCACCTGTGAAAACAGGCAGGTCCGGATTTTGCCGTCGGAGGTGAGCCGCACGCGGCTGCAGGCGCCGCAAAACGCCTGGCTTACCGGCGCAATGATGCCGATCTCGCCGGCTCCGTCCGTGAACGTATAGCGTCGCGCGGTCTCGCCGGCTTCGCGCGGCGCCAGATCGACCAGCGGCATCGTCCGCCCGATCCGCTCCACGATTTCCTTCAGGGGCACAACCATCCCCGGCGACCACAGACGCTCTTCTTCAAGAGGCATGAACTCGATGAATCGGACCACTACATCCTCTTCGCGCGCAAAGCGCACAAAGCCCTCGATCTGATCGTCGTTAAAGCCGCGCAGGAGCACGCAGTTAACCTTCAGCGGCGTAAGCCCCTGGGCTCGGGCCGCGCGAATGCCCTTCAGCACCTCATCAAAGCTGCCTGGAACCCGCGTAATCCGCTCGAAGGTGGCTGCATCCACCGCGTCCATGCTGACCGTTACCCGGTTCAGCCCGGCGTCTTTCAGCGCCCCGGCAAGGGACTCCAGCAGATGGCCGTTCGTCGTCAGGGCCAGATCCAGCCGCTTGCCCGCCGGAGTCCGTAGCTGCGCAAGCTCCTGCAGCAGTTCCACCACTCCCCGGCGCAGAAGCGGCTCCCCGCCCGTCAGCCGCACTTTGCTGATTCCCAGTGCCACAAAAAGCCGGATCAGGTGCAGGTATTCCTCGTTCTCCAGCTCCGGATACTGCGCGCCCGCCTTGCCCGTCCGGCAATATATGCACTTGTAGTTGCATCGATCCGTGATCGAAACACGAAGATCGTGTATCGTGCGCCCGTGGCTGTCGGTAAGCTGCGGGGAATGCGAAAGTCCGGACGAAGCAGGAGTGGTGGCGGCAGACATCGGCTTCCTCCAGCGTATACCTTTCCGGATGGGAGCAGAAAGGTCAATATTGCGGCACCGACCGGTCCGGCCCAGACGATAGCATTAAGAGAGCTTGGGCCCGGTGCACCGCCCGCGGCCAGATTGCAATGCCAATGAGGGAACCAGGAACGATGCCGGCGACGGGAGCCAGACCCACAGGTACTGCGGATGAAGCAGGCGCGGCGCAGGCCGTGCGTCAGATGTTCAACTCCATCGCGCCCCGCTATGACCTGCTCAATCATGTGCTCTCGGCCAACATCGACCGGCTGTGGTGGCGCAGGGCGGCGCGGCAGTTTCGCGATGTCCTGGCCCGGCCCGATGCCGGCATCCTCGACATCTGCTGCGGCACCGGCGACCTTACCATGGCCCTGCTCAAGCTCCGTCCCGCCGGCGCCCGTCCCGTCCTTGCCGCCGACTTTGCCCGCGCCATGCTGCTGCGCGGAGCGCTCAAGTTCGGTCGCCAGGCGCGCCAGTCTCCGGCATCCGGCAACGATGCGCCCTACGCCATCCCCATCGAGGCCGATGCGCTGCATCTCCCCCTGCGCGATGCCTCGCTGGACCTGATCGTGAGCGCCTTCGGTTTCCGCAACCTGGCCAATTACCAGGCCGGCCTCGGCGAGTTCCATCGGGCGCTCAAACCCGGCGGGCAGCTTGGCATTTTGGAGTTTAGTGAGCCCGGCGGCCTTATCGGCAAGGCCTATGCGCTCTACTTCCGGCGCGTTCTGCCGGCCATCGGGCGGCTTATCTGCGGCAGTGCCGGACCCTACAGCTAT
>JAKCDN010000045.1 GCA_021841795.1 Acidobacteriota bacterium
TTTGCACTGGACGGAATAGCCGCGACTCTGAAGTTGCCTTATATTAGGTTTACCGGGTTCCATCGTTGCAGGCCTCCCAACTGCTCAACTGCACAATAAGTAATCAAAAGAAGGTTACCCGTTCGCGGATTTGCGTGTTCCTAAGGGCGCAGTTTCTCACGCGCCGGTTTCCACCTTCTCGCCATTGTTCTTGTTGGTTCCGCGGGATACTTTCAAGACATCAGGCAGCCCGTTTCACGATGTCAGGAGAGGTCTTCGGGAGCCAGCGATTCCGACTTTCTTTCGCGAGATGAAGGGGTTGCGATGCTCGGGTCGGCAAACGACGTTCGTGTGGATCTGGGGAGATTCTCGCAACGAGTAGAGACACGAGACGGGCGTGCAGGAGATGGAATAAGCCGAGCAAGCGGCGGCAATCGTATCCAGAACTTATGTCGGGCACGGGCATAAGCGGGGAATGGACGTTGAGATGAGAGACGGCCTGCAGCATCCTGTTGCGGTACTGGGACTACCGATCAACAGCCTGACGGCGAACGAAGCCGTTGATACCCTGGAACGCCTGATTTTGTCGGGTGGCACCCACCAGGTTTGCACCATGAACCTGGACACCTGGCTGAATACCGTGGCCGATCCGCATCTGCATCGCATTGTCGCCGGTTCGAGTCTGGTCGTCGCCGACGGCATGCCTCTGGTCTGGGCTTCCGGGCTTCTTGGCTGTCCGCTGGCGGAGCGGGTAACGGGCGTCGATCTGGTGCCGAGGCTGGCCGAGCTCTCGGCCCGGAAAGGCTACAAGATATTTCTGCTGGGCGCCAGGCCGGGCGTGGCCGACCGCGCAGGGCGGCTGCTGGAGGCGCGGTATCCGGGCGTGCGCATTGTGGGAACATTTTCGCCCGCCCAGGAAAACCTGATTCGGATGGATCACACCGAGATTCTGCGCCAGATTCATGCTGTAAGTCCGGATATTCTCCTGGTGGCATTCGGGAATCCGAAGCAGGAGAAATGGATCTGGATGCACCGCAAGCGGCTGGGCGTTCCCCTGGCGATGGGCGTGGGCGGCAGCTTCGACATTCTGGTCGGCGATATGCGCCGCGCTCCGCGCTGGATTCAGAGGTGCGGTCTGGAGTGGGTGATGCGGTTTTTGCAGGAGCCGATGCGGCTGGGTCCGCGCTACCTGCGGGATTTTATCGGCCTGACGCGGCGCATGCCGATGGCATTGAGCGCGGCATGGTTTCAGCGGCCGTATCCTGGGCCTTCGAGCGTAACCAGGGCGGCGACGCCGCAGGTGATGCACGTGAATGTGCGCGGGCGCCTGGGCCCCGAGATTGCCGAGGCGATGCAGGAGGCCACGACGGCCAGCATTGTGAACGGGCTGGTGATGGTGGTGCATCTGCATGCCGCCAGGCAGTTGACGGTGGCGGGGCTGGGCGTTCTTCTGGGCGTGCGGCGGCAACTGCTGGAGGCGGGGCTTTCGCTGTCGCTGGCGGGACTGAGCCTGAGGACGCGATTCATACTGCATGCATGGAATCTGCAGCCGCTGTTTGACGAGTGGCAGCCGATAGCATCGCGCGCACGGTCGCAGGCCGGCGGCGCCGAGTCGCCGGTTCAGGTGCGCTTGCGGGGCGAACAGAGTGCGATGTCGGTGGAGACGCGGATTCGCGGGTAAGAACGGAAAGCGAGCTCGAAACCGCCGGATAGCCATGCGCGGTTCGACGGCAAGGGGCCGGCGGCGGCAGCGCTGACGGCGGCCCGAACCGCAGTAGATACAGCAAGCAGTTCTTCCAGGAGTCGGCGATGAATTCACATGAGCTTGTATCCCTTGGCTGGAAGCACGCCGTGAATGCGCTGGCGGAGGAGATGTACATCAACATCGGCATGGACTGGACCAAGCCGGTGGCCTTTTACGGGCTGGTGAACGAGCGCTGCAATGCGCAGTGCCGCTATTGCGAGTACTGGAGGCTGCCGGAGTACAAGCCGGAGCTGGCGATCGACGAGTGGAAGGCGGCGCTGCTGAGCATCAAGGATTTCGTCGGCGCGTTTTCCATCAGCTTCAGCGGCGGCGAGCCGATGATGAAGGCGGGCTTTCTGGATCTTTTCGCTTGGTGCCATTTCCAGGGGATCAAGGCCGGCGTAACCACCAACGGGTCGCTGCTGACGGCAGCCAGTGCCGCGCGGGTGGTGGCGGCGCATCCATTTAACGTGAACATCTCGCTGGATGCGCCCAAGGCGGAGGTTCACGACTATCTGCGCGGCGCGCCGGGCCTGTTCGAGCGAGTGAGCCAGGGCATCGGTTTTCTGCGCGAGGAGCGCCGGCGGCAGAATATTGATTTTCCGATCATGTTGAAGCCGACGATTACGGAGCGCAACTTCCGCTATCTGCCGGAGCTGGTGGAGTGGGCGCAGGCGCGCGAGGTGATGGTGAGCCCGCAGCCGGTAGACCGGTGGACGCGCGAGACCTACAACGAGCTCTGGATCGAGAGAGAACGGCTTTCGGAGTTCGAGATCATTGTGGAGAAGTTGATCGAGATGCAGAAGAGCGGCGCGCCCATTGTGACCCCGGAGGCGGTGCTGCGGCTGATGCCGGATCACTACCGGGAGCTGGCGGCGCCGCACTCGGTCATGCCCTGCCGGGTGGGACTGCGCAACTTTTTCATTCGCGCCAACGGCGATGTGGAGGCCTGCGTGATGGGATATCCGCCCATCGGCAACGTGAAGAGACAGAGCGCGCGCCAGATATGGCAGAGCGCGCGGGCGCGCGAGGTGCGGCACGAGACGGTGCACTGCGAAAAGCTGTGCCTGACTACGTGCCTGTCGCAGAAGACGCTGGGCAACAAGGTGGGGATGGGACTGCGGTTGATGAAGAGCGCAAGCTAAGATGGCGGAGCTGCGGCCAGTCCGATGGCTCCGCGGCAATGCAAGGTGGGGAACGGCTTATGGCAGCGATCATTTTGCTCCCGGCGGTGTTTTGCTGGTGGATGGTGGCGAGGGGCTCGGCGAAGAAGGCCCTGCTCAACGCCTATCTGCCGGCGCTGCTGCTGCTGCCGCAGTACTACGAGATTCGCGTGAAGCACCTGCCGCCGCTCACCTTCGCCGAGGCCGCGGTGATTCCCCTGGGCATCGCGATGCTGGCGATTGCCCGGGACCGCTGGCGCTGGACGTGGATGGACCTGTGGGTGTTTCTGTTTGCGCTGTGCGCGGGGATCTCGGAGGGGCTCAGCACCCAGCTTGCGAACGGGGACTGGCTGCGGTTCTTCTCCTGGGATTTTGCCGCTTCGCAGCAGTTCAGCCTGAATCTGGGCGATGGCGTGTACATGTTCGTCGACGGCATCCTGACCGTGATTCTGCCGTACATGGCGGGCAAGCTGCTGGTCGAGGGCCAGAGCGAGGGCGGAGTGTCGATGCGCAAAAAAATCGTCGAGCGCATGGTGGTGATGCTGGCGATTGTGGCGGCGATCAGCGTCCACGATTTTCTGATGCCGGGCAGCCTGTGGGAGAAGATGGGACGACACTTTTTCGCGGCGCAGATCGAAGTCTGGAAGCCTCAGTCGCGCTGGGGATTCGGACGCATCGCCGGCCCGTATTCGCACGCGATTCTGGCGGGAATGATTTTTTTGATGGGCGTGGTGTACTGCCTGTGGCTGTTCCGGACCGATCGCGGCTGGGGCGCGCGGAGAGTGGTGGCGGGGTTGCCGCTGACGCTGCGCGGCCTGGTGCTGGCGGGGGTGGTGGCCGGCTCGCTGATGACGCAGTCGCGCGGCCCGTGGATCGGCGCCGGCCTGGCGCTGGCGTTTGTGTATCTGACGCAAAGGCTTTCGGTGGGCAAGGCGACAGTGGTGTTTCTTACGGTGATGTCGGTGTTCGGGCTGATGGCTTATCTGATTGTGAGTCGTTATACGGGATCGACCTTGCGCGAGGCCAAAAGCGAGCAGCAGCAGAGCGCGGTGTATCGCCGCGAGCTGCTGACGAATTACGCGCCGATGGTGGAAAGGCGGCCCGCGTTCGGGTGGGGCGTCACCACCTATCCGCGCGTCGACGATCAGAACTCGATCGACAACGAATTTCTGCTGCTTGCGGTGACCGAAGGGCTGGTGGGGATGGGAGTTTTCCTGGCGGTGATCGCGGGCAGCGCGCTGCGGCTGGTGCGGTTGATTGGAGCGCCGCTGGGCGACGAAGACCGGCTGCTGGTGTATGCGCACCTGGCGGTGCTGATCGGGCTGGTGACCACGTTGTCGTCGGTCTATCTGGGCGAGGCGGTGGTGATGCTGTTTTTCTTCTTCACCGGCTGGGTGCAGGCAATGTGTCCGGTGGAACGGCGCGCGCCGGCGCTGAATCCGCTGGCCGCGGCGGTGGGGTTCCGGCGGGTGTTGGCGTAGAACGGATTGGGACGGGGTCCGGCTCTGGGTCGGGCTGGTTGAATCAAGACGATCGGCTGCGAAGGCCGGTTAAGGCAAGGAACGGAGACGAGACGCCTTGGTTTTCGAAAGTATAGTTCTGAGGGAGAGCCTGGCCGCAGCCATCGCGCTGCTTGCCGCGCCGCTTGTGATCGATCTGGCGGTGGGCATTGCGGGCAATCTGCGCGGGCCGGGGAAGGCCGGCGCGGGGAAGCGGCGCGAGATCCGGCTGGCCGCCGTGGTTCCGGCGCATAACGAGGAGCCGGTGATCGCGCGCACGGTGCAATCGCTGCTGGCCGCGGGCTGCGTTGCCCGCGGCGGCGAGGCGGCAAGGGGAAGCGCCGCCGCCGCGTGGCAGCCTCCCGCGATCGTCGTCGCCCACAACTGCTCGGACCGGACGGCCGACGCGGCGGCGCGGGCCGGCGCGCGGGTGGTGGAGTTGAGCCAGCCCGAACTGCGCGGGAAAGGCGCGGCGCTGCGCGCGGGCTTCGCGGCTGCGCGTGCCGCGGGCGCCAATGCATTTCTGGTGGTGGATGCCGATTCGGTGGTCAGCGGCAACCTGATTGCGGCCACGTGCGCGGCGCTGGAAAACGGCGCCGCCGCCACGCAGTGCCGCTACGAGCTGGAGCTGCCCGGCGACCGCCGGGCGAGCGCGCGGGAGCGGCTGCGGGTGCTGGCGTTCCGCGCCATCAATGTGCTGCGGGCGCGCGGACGTGCCAGCCTGGGCTTCTCCGCGGGCGTGTTCGGCAACGGGTTTTCCGTGGCCGGCGAGACGCTGCAGAGCGTGCCCTTCGCGGTGGACAGCATCTGCGAGGATCTTGAATATCATGTGCGCCTGGTAGCGGCCGGGTTTCGCGTGCAGTGGGTGGAAGCGGCGCATGTGTATGCGCCGCTTGCGCCGGTGCGTTCCGCGCAGGCCTCGCAGGAGGCGCGCTGGGAAGGCGGCCGCTTCCATGTTGCCGCCCGGGCCACGGGAAGACTGCTGGCGTCGATGCTGCGCGGCAACTGGCGCGCCTTCGAGATGCTGGCCGAGGCCTGGAGCCTGCCGCTTTCGCGCGGCGTTCTGGCGCTGATTTTGGCGGCGTGCCTGCCGATGCACTGGCTGCACCTCTTTGCGCTGGCGGGCGCGGCGCTGGTGCTGGCCTACGTGGTGGAGGCGGCTTTTCTGGGCCCGAGCCCGGGACGCGATCTTGCCGCCCTGGCGGTTGCCCCGGCGCACATCCTGTGGAAGCTGGCGCTGACGCCGCTGGTATTGCGCCAGTCGCGCGGAGGCGCGGAGTGGGCACGTACGCAGCGCGAGGTGCAGGCGCCATGACCGAGATGCGCGAGATGCAACTGGTTGCCGACGCCTCCGTGGTGGAAGTGGAATGGCCGCTGCCGCGTGAAGCCGGCGAGGAGCAGGCCGTGGCCGGCGGCGCGGTGCAGCCGTTCAACGAAGTCAACCACAACTACAGCCGCAACGTGTTCGTCACCATTCTGGCGCGCGGGGTGAACATGGCGCGCGGCGTGGTGCTGGTTCCCTATCTGCTTTATCACCTGGGTCTGGAGGCCTACGGCATCTGGACCACGATCTTCATTCTGGTTTCCTATGTGGGCTTGACCACCCTGGGCCTCTCCAATGTCTATATCAAATACGTTGCCGAGTTTCATGCCCGCCGCGAATACGACAAGGCCAACTCCCTGCTCTCGACCGGACTCGCGATCACGATTCCGCTGTGCACGGCCATCTTCCTGGGCTTCCTGTTCGGGTGGAAGTGGTACTCGCCCTGGCTGCATCTGCCGCCGTCGCATCTTGCCGACGGCAAAGAAGCGGTGCTGATTGTCTTGGGAGTGTTTCTTTCTTCGATTGCGCTGAACGGATTCGGCGACATTCTTTCCGGAACCCACCAGATCGCGGTTACCCAGTGGTTTTTGATCATCGGAATTCTCACCGAGTTTGCCGCCATCTTCTGGCTGGTGGGCGGCGGCCGGGGGATCCGGGGTCTGGCGGAGGCTTACCTGATCCGCATCATTGTGGCCGACGGGCTGACCATCTGGTGGGCGTGGAAGACGCTCAAGTGGCTGCGCATCTCGCCGCGGCTGATCCAGCGCGAGTCGATCAGCTACGTGCTGCATTTTGGCGGGGTGGTGCAGTCCCAGGCGATGCTCTCGATTTTTCTGGTTTCAGTGGACCGGGTTCTGGGACTGCTTGTGATCGGCGGCGCGGCCGCGGGATTGCTCGACGTGGCGAAGAAGTGGTCCACCTCGTTCTCCACGGTGCCGATGGCGTTTTTCGCGGCGCTGCTGCCGGCGGCATCCCACGTGGACGCGGCATCGGACGAGGCGGACCGGCTCCGGAATCTGCGCGTGCTGTATCTGAGCAGCTCGCGCTACGCGAATCTGTGCACGACGGCTTTTGTGGCGCTGTTTTCCTTTTTTGCCGCGCCGGTGCTGCACGTTTGGCTGGGTCCGCAGTTACCAATTCACCAAAGGATAGTGCCCCTCTTTGTGGTATTCAATCTGGCCCTGCAATTCCATATGCTGACAGGACCGGGCACTTCGATGTTTCGCGGCATGGGCAAGATTTACGAGGAGTTCAACTACTCGATTCCCAACCTGATCCTGCTGCTCATCACCTTGCCGGCGTCGCGCTGGATCGAGGGACGCTGGTCACCGTTCGGCATTGGAGTGGCCGTGGCCGTGGCGACGGCGGGATCGGCCTGCGTGTTGATGGGCCGGGTTCTCTTTGTGCTGCATCTGCCGCTGGCGCGCTTTCTGCGCGAGGTGATCGTACCCGGGCTGGTGCCTTACCTGATCGCCTGCGTGCTGGCGTGGCCGGTAGCGCGGGCGGTGGCCATGGTCGGCCGCTGGGAAGGCGCGGCGATTCTGCTGGCCGGGGGCATCGTGTATCTGGCGGTCGCGATTCTGCTGTTGAACCGCTGGGTGTTGACGGACGCAGAGAAAGAGCAGGAGATGAAATGGTATCGCCGGGGCCTGGGAATGCTCTGTGGCAGGGAGGCAACCGCATGAATCCACGGAAGCTGATGACTGGTCTTTTCCCGCTGCTGCTGGCTGCGGCCGCGGCGGCGCAGATGCCGGCCGCAATGGCGGGACAGGCCGCGGAGGACGGCAATCCGGCCCCGGCCGCCGAGCCGGTGCTGAAGCCGAATCCCATCGACGCGCTGCGCAACTTTGAGCCGCCCGCGGACGAGCCCTATCAGTTGGGCAAGGGCGACGAGATTGCCGTGACGTTTGCCGGACGGCCGGATCTCGATGCCAAGCTGGTGGTGGGGCCGGACGGCTATGTCACCCTGCCGCTGGCCGGCGACATCAAGCTGGCCGGCATGACGCGCACCGAGGCGGCGAAGACCATTGACACGGCGCTGGCAAAGTATTATGACAATCTGACAGCGCAGGTGACGGTGACCCGGTACACCTCCAACCGCGTGCTGGTGCTGGGCGCGGTGGACAATCCCGGCGAGGTGAGCTTTGAAGGCACGCCGACGCTGCTGGAGGCGTTGACGCGCAGCGGACTGGTGAGCGGGCAGAACAAGGTGGCGCAGATCCCCGAGCGCTGCGCGATCTATCGCGGCAGCAACCAGGTAGTCTGGGTGCAGCTCCGCCAGTTGATCGAGTCGGGCAATACGCTGGCGGATATGCGCCTGCGCCGCGACGATGTGATCTATGTTCCCAGCCTTTCCGAGCAGTTTGTCTCGGTGCTGGGCGAGGTGGGCCACCCGGGCGCGATTGCGCTCACGAGCAGTTCGACGCTGGCCAGCGTGCTGTCAGAGGCCGGCGGACTGACCAATGCGGCGGGTGGCAACGCGCATATCCAGATCGTGGACCCGGCAACGGGAAAATCGCGTGTGTTCGCCTTCAAAGATGTCCTCAATCCCGCGAAGTCGCGTGAAATTGTTCTTAAACCGGGCCAGATTATCTTTGTGCCCAAAACAGGATTTGCACGTGCAACTTATGTTCTGGAACGCCTGAATCCCCTGTTCCAGCTCAGCAGCCTGGCTTATCTGGGAGCGGTGCTATGAACCGAAGAATCAATCCCTCCACGCATGCGTCGCAGGCTCGTCTCACGGATGGCGAAGCCAGCTTTTCAACCGCGCCGGGAGGTGCGGAGGGCAGCTCGCCGGAGCAGGCGCTTTTCCGGCTCGACGTTCTGCGCAGCCTGCGCAGGCACTGGCGCCTCGCGCTCGGATTTGCGCTGGCGGGCGTGCTGCTGGCGATTGTTTACACCGTGCGGAACTGGTCGATGTACACGGCCGAGAGCTTCGTCTACATTCAGCCCACGCCGTCGGCGGTGCTGGAAGGCGCGGCGCCGATGCACTGGCCGTACAACTATGACCCGGCGACCTACGACTCCTACCTGCAGCAGCAGCTGTTGAGCATGACGCGTCCTGACGTGCTGATCGACGCGCTGCACAAGCTGGGCTCCGGAGAGTGGCAGCGCAGCGGCGAGAGCGACGCCAGCGCAGCGGCCCGGCTGAAGGGCGCAATCGAAGTGGAGCGGGTGGGAACCAGCTATCAGGTGGGCATTACCGCCCACGCGCCGACCGCGGATGCGGCCGCAGAGCTGGCGAATGCGGTGGCGGCAAGCTACATCGACAACACCTCGCACGAGCAGCGGGCCGGGGACAGAGACCGCCTGGCCATGCTTCGGGAGGAGCGGAGCCGGGTCAAGAAGGAGCTTGACGACGACCGCGCCGAACAGGCCTCGCTGAATGCGCAGCTGGGCGTCGCGGCGATCGGGCCGGTAACGCCCGAGCACTACGACGACGATATCGCGCGCATACACGACGCGTTGATGAAGGCGCGCACCGATCACGACGAGGCCGCGGCGCGGCTGACGGCTTTGACCTCGGGCCAGGGGCCGGATTCGGCGGCGCTGAATGCCGAGGCCGATCAGAAGATCGAGAGCGATCCCGGGCTGTCGAGCCTGAAGCAGACTTTGCTCTCGCGGCGCGCGGCGCTGATTTCGCAGATGGCGAACCTGACGCCCAGCCATCCGCTGTACAAGCAGGACCAGGAAGAGCTGCAGAAGATCAACGCTTCGCTGGAGTCGGCCACCGGCGAGATGCGCGCCAAGGCCGCGTCGCGCATCGAGGCGCAGTTGCGCACGGACCTGGACCGCACCGCGGGCCTGGAAGAGCGGCTGAACGGCGAGCTGGCGCAGATGACCAGCGCCGCGGTGGGCGCAACGCCCAAGCTGCAGCGGCTCAGCGACCTGTCGAACGACATTACGCGGCTGCAGACGCGCTACGACGCCGTCGACGAACAGTTGCAGAACCAGACCCTTGAAGACGAGGCGCCGGGGCTGGCGCATCTGGCCGAGGCCGCGGTGCCTCCGCTGCATCCCTCGGTCATCGGCGTGATCCGCAACGCCCTGTTGCTGCTCTTCGGCCTGATGGGGATGGGAGCGGCGGCCGCCGTGATCGCGCACAAGCTGGATCCGCGCATCTATGTGGCTGCGGACGTGGAGCAGTTGCTTGGCTATGCGCCGATGGCGCAGTTGCCGGACTTCGACGAAGTGTCGGCCGAAGTGGCCGAGGAGCATCTGTTGCGGCTGGCGACGGCGATGGAGTACGCGGGCAGAGACGACAAGCTGAAGACCTGCGTGATGACAGGGGCCGGCCCGGGTGTGGGGGCGACGACCGTCGCCATGCACGTTAAGGTGCTGCTGAGCCTGTTGGCAAGAGAGCGGGAGGGCGCGGCTGCCGCCGACGCATCTTCGCTGGATCGCCTGTCGGCGAGCGCGTCCAGCCTGATGCTGTCGGAGATTACCTTTGAACAGGGGCCGTTTGCCGCGCGGCTGATGCAGCGTACCGAGCATTTGGCCCAGCCTGTGCGCCAGAGCATGCAGTTAACCGATACGGCGCCGCTGACTGTCTCAGCGGAGGCGGAATACGTGGCGCGGCAGGCCGATTGCGTGATTCTGGTCATCGAGTCGGGCAAGACCACGCGGGAGCAGCTTCGCGCGGCTGCGAAGATCCTGGAGCGCATGCAGGCCGGCGCGGTTGGATTTGTGCTGAACCGCGTAAGCCTGAAGAACGCCGACAAGAGCTTCCGCATCGCCGTAAGCGAAGTGGAAGAACATCTGCGCGCCAAGGAGCAGGCGTCCGCGCGCGCCGCCGAGGCGGCGCCGAGCGCGCTGCCGGAGACGCCGCGCGTTTCCCTGATGAGGGAGCCGCCGGCGCTGACGGACAAGAGCGTCATGCAGACATTTCCCGGTCCAGAAAATCCGAATCGATCCAGTCCTGCGCAGCGAACCACCGCAGAACCGGGAGCGATGACGGAGATCCCCGAACAGGCTCGTGGAGGTCCACTCCCGGAAACGCAAGCCCCATCCAGTTCGCGGGGGATGGGGCCGACGCAGACGACTGCCAGATTGACAGCTTCACCGCAGCGCCAGCCGATTGTGACTCCAATCCCGCACCAGATGCCCGTTATCCAGGGCGGGGCCGAAGGGGAAGCAGGACCGGGAGCCGTCCCAGCCGAGGCGGCGGATCGCGCAAGAAGAAGAAAGCCAGCGTCAGTGGCGACCTCGGTGGCAACCAGTAAGCCGGAGCCGGCTCCGGCAGAGGCGGTGACGATGCAGGACGCCAGGATCGATTGGGCGCATACGGTAACGCTGGAGCCGGCAGCGGAGCCGGAGCCTGTGACGGCGGAAGCTGTGGCGACGCACGAAGCTGAAGCTGTGCTTTCTCCGGCTGAGGCTGTGGAGGCAATCGCGGAGCCTGAGCCGACTGCGGTTCCTGTAGCGCATGAACCCGGGCTGGAGCCGGTCGCAGCGGCAGCAGAGCCGGAGCCTGTGATGGCGGAAGCTGTGGCGACGCACGAAGCTGAAGCCGTGGCGACGCACGAAGCTGAAGCTGTGCCTTCTCCGGCTGAGGCCGTGGAGGCAATCGCGGAGCCTGAGCCGATTCGCGCCGAGACGGTAGCGGCGCATGCGGCCGAGCCCTTGCATGAAGATTTCACTGTGCCCGATGCGTCGGCCGCGACGGAAATCACGCCGGCCGAGGCGTCGGCGGCTCCGGAAGCGATAGCGCAGGCACCCGCGCGCCCGCCGGTTGAGGAGCCTGAGCCGGCTCCGATCGAGTCAACAGCGGAGCCGCCGGTTGCCGGAGAGGCAACGGACGATGCGGCGGCGCAAGCGCTGGACGATCCGCCCAGGTTGTTTGCCAAAGAACCGGCGCGCGCCGGTATCTCTCACGTTCCTGCCGCGCCGGTTGAGGCCGCGCCGGCCGTGGCTGACGCTGCTGCGGAGACGTGGTCCCAGCGGGCGGCAACCGCGGGCATTGCCGCCGCGCCAGACCGCAACCAGCCGCCCATGACCGAGACCAGGCAGGAGGAAGAACCCCTGCCACCCGAGCCGACCGGTCTGAGCGGTCTGCGAGGCACGCTGTTTTCCCTGGGAATCAAGGAGCTGGCTCCAAAGAAGAGGCCGGCGCAAAAGGGCAAGGCGCGCGGCAAGATCGCGGCCGGCGCCAAAGCGGAAGCGGCTCTGGCGGCCTCCGGTGACAGTGACAGCGATCGAACCCATGCGGTCGGGGCTATGAAGCCTTTGCCCTCGCACGAGCCTGCGCATGCGGCCGTGGAGCGAGCGGTAACGCACGGCGCGGTGCCGCGGTGGGTGACGGCGGAGCCGGAGTTCCTGCCTCCACGCCTGGAACTGGCGGAGAACGACGAGGCTTCGCGCACGAAGATGCTGCCCTTTGACGACGATTTCG
>JAKCDN010000046.1 GCA_021841795.1 Acidobacteriota bacterium
CATCCTGCTGCTGATGCTGCTTCTCGCCCATCGCCGCTAGTCTGCGGCGCCGGCTTCCGTTCGCCATGCGTTGCCGCTCGCCGCTGTCCGCGGCCTCCGTGGCATATCATGGGATGGTCGCGAGAGACTGTCCTCCGCCACCATGCGCGCCCCGCAAAGATTCGCGCGGCGGCTTCTAATCCAGGCCCGAAAGATACCTTTGATGAACTTCAGAATCAAACCGCTCGCCGTCTTCCTTGCCGCCAGTTTGTCCTTCCTGTTCACAGGCCCCCGTGCCGCGCTGGCCGCGGATCAGGCAGCTCCGCAGCACACCTTCCGCGTCGACCATGGCCAGTTCCTGCTCGACGGCAAGCCCTTCCAGATCGTCGCCGGAGAGATGCACTATGCGCGCATTCCCCGCCAGTACTGGCGCGCGCGCCTTCGCATGGCCAAGGCCATGGGCCTGAACACCATCACCACCTACGTCTTCTGGAACTTCCATGAGACCCAGCCCGGCGTCTACGACTTCACCGGCCGGCACGATGTCGCCGAGTTCGTGCGCGAAGCCCAGAGCGAAGGGCTCTGGGTCAACCTGCGCCCCGGCCCCTATTCCTGCGCCGAATGGGAGTGGGGTGGCTTCCCCGCCTGGCTGTTGAAGGATCACGGCATCGTGGTGCGCAGCACCGATCCCAAGTTTATGGATCCGGCGCGCCGCTGGCTCGTGCGCCTCGGCCAGGAGCTTGCGCCGCTGCAAATCGATCGTGGCGGGCCCATCATCCGCGTGCAGGTCGAAAACGAATACGGCTCCTTCGGCAGCGATCATGCCTACATGGAGCAGATCCGCCGCGATATCGTCGACGCCGGCTTCGAGCCCGCGCTGCTGTATACCGCCGACGGGCCCACGCTCATCCCCAACGGCTCGCTTCCCGGCCTTCCCGCCGGCATCAACTTTTCTCCCGGCGAAGCCCCCCAGGCCTTTGCCACCTTGCACAAACTGCGCCCCGATGGCCCCTTCATGGCCACCGAGTGGTGGGATGGATGGTTCGATCACTGGGGCGGCGAGCACCACACCACCGACGCCAAATCCCAGGCCGCCGAGCTGGAATGGATTCTCCGCCAGGGCTACTCCATCAGCATTTACATGGTTCACGGCGGCACCAGCTTCGGCTGGATGAATGGCGCCAATGAGGACCGCACGCCCTACCAGCCCGACGTAACCAGCTACGACTACGACTCCGCAATCGACGAAAGCGGCCGCCCGACGCCCAAGTTCTTCCTCTTCCGCGACGCCATCGCCATGGCCACTGGCCGCACGCCGCCGCCTGTGCCGGCACTCGATCCGCCCATCGTCACTCCCGCGGTCACGTTTACAGCATCTGCCTCCCTCTGGCAGTCCCTCCCACAGCCCTTTGCCTCCGCCGGCGTGCTGCCCATGGAGGATCTCAACCAGGCCTACGGCTACATCCTCTACCGCACCACGCTCCCCGGCGCGGTTGCAGGCGATCTGGTTCTTCAGGATCTGCACGACTACGCCCGCATCTACGCCAATGGCCGGCTCCTGGGCGTCATCGATCGGCGGCTCAATCAGAATCGCCTCCATCTCGACGCCCAGCCCGCGGGAACACGCCTCGACATCCTGGTTGAAAACTCCGGGCGCGTCAACTTCGGTCCCTGGATTCGCGATGAGTACAAGGGCATAACCCAACAGGTCACACTCGACGGCAAGCCCCTCTCCGGCTGGCAGATCTATCCCCTGCCCATGACCGCCTTGCAGCGCATCAACTTCCGCTCCGATCCCTGCGCCGGTCCCTGCTTCTCCCGCGGCGTCCTGCAGATCGACCACCCCGGCGACACATTTCTCGATACCAGCGCCATCGCCAAAGGCTTTGTGTGGGTGAATGGACACGCCTTGGGCCGCGCCTGGGATATCGGCCCCCAGAAAACCCTTTACCTGCCCGGCCCGTGGCTGCACGCCGGTGCCAACGAGGTCATCGTGTTCGACCTCGACGGCGCGCCCGGCAAACCGGTCGCAGGCAAGGACAAGCCCGTTCTCAATGCCCCGGTAGCTGCCGAGTAGCGCCGCCACTCCCCTTCCGCGGTTGCCGTGCATAGCCCCGGCAACCCGGGCTTTTCGCCACCCCGTGGCCCTGTACCCGTTTTAACCGCTGCTGCGCTCGGCATCGCCGCTCTCAAGCTGTTGAACTGAAAGGCCATCGATGCAAACAAGCCGTATTCCGCTTCGCCGCCGCATCCGGCAAACCGCAGCCGTCATTTTTTCAGAGTTTTTTTGACTGGGCTGTAATCTCGGTCGCCATTTTTCCCATCTAATTAACTAATTAGAATCTTCATTCTTTGGCTTCCCATAATTCTTTCGGCCCGAGGGCTTGTTTGGAAAAATCTGCTGCACCTGAAGTGAACCGGATCACCCGGAAGAGCCTCCTCTGGCTACTCTCCCTGGTCGGCGTCGCCTTCGCGATCCGGCTGGTTGTGGTCGTGCTGACCTATCGCGATCTGCCTGACGCCGACAAGCTCTACGAGCGCTTCGGCTGGGAGATGGGCTGGATTGCCCGCGCCATCGCCAGCGGCCACGGCTTCAGCTCGCCCTACTTCCCGTGGAGCGGTCCCACGGCCATGCAGCCCCCGCTCTATCCCTCCCTGCTGGCCACCGTCTTTCATTTCTTCGGCATCTATTCGCTCACATCAGCCTTTGTCATTCTCGCCCTCGACAGCCTTTTCTCCGCCCTCACCTGCATCCCCGTCTACTTCAGCGCCCGCTACGCTCTCTGCGAGTCCGGCGGAAAAGTCGCCGCGGCCATCTGGGCGTTCTATCCCTTTGCCATCTACTTCTCGGCCACCCGCGTCTGGGAGTACGCCCTCACCGGCCTCCTGTTCACCACCGGTTTCTGCATCGCTCAACGCATCCACAAGGTCGATTCGGGCTGGGCATGGCTGGGCTGGGGCGCTCTGGCCGGCCTCACGGCGCTCTCCAATCCTTCCACGTTAGCCACCTTGCCCTTCCTGCTCGGGCTGGCTCTCTATCAGGTGTACAAAGCCGGCAAAAAATGGCGGGTAAAAGCCGTCTTCACGCTCTTTGCCGCTGTCGCCGTTCTCACCCCGTGGACCGTGCGCAACCTGCGCGCCCTCGGCATTCTCTGCCCCGTACGCGACAACTTCTGGCTCGAAGTGTACGACGACAATGGCGGCGATCCGTCCCTCGATCCGAACTTTGCCCATCCGTCCAGCAACCCCGACGAGATGCGCAAGTGGCTGACCATGGGAGAACCTGCGTTTCTTGCTGAAAAGCGCACCCTCGCCATCAACTTCCTCCAGCGCCACCCCGGCTTCTTTCTCCACAAGACTCTGCGCCGCATCGTCTACTACTGGACCGGCTATTGGAGCCTTTCTGCTCAGGAGCTGCGCGAGCAGCCCTACGAGCCGGCAAACATCTTTCAGGTCTGCTCGGTGACCTTCTTCATGATCGTGGGCATCGTCAGCCTCTGGCGGCGCAATCGCGCCGCTGCCCTCCCCTATCTGGCGCTGGTCTGCGTCTTTCCGCTCACGTACTACATCACCCATCCGCTGATGGACTACCGGCAGCCTATCGAGCCTGCGATCATCGTGCTGGCTACCGCTGGAGTCCTGTCCATGCGCCGCGCCCCGGCCATCGCGCCCGCCGTCGCCCTGCCCGCCCTGGCCGGAGACGGCGACTGATGCGGTATCTCTGAAGTTCGCAACCGGAACAAACGGCCATCCTGTGCGGAGTCGGGCCGGCTTTTATACCAGGCGCAGGATCTGCGCTTGTCCGTCGGCGAATTGCAGATTCGCCACACCAGCGGCGCTCTCGCGGACGCCTGTGCCAACACCGCCGCCCTCTTCAACCAGCTCCGGATGTCCCCGCGCTCTGCGAACCCCCTTGCGGCTCCGTTCAACCCCGCAGCCCCGGCCAGACAACTCCGGCCTCCGCAGGCTCCATCGACTATCCTGAAACTGCTTCCCGGAGGTTCCCCATGCTGTCACTCTCTGCCCTTCCGCCTACCACTCCCACGCCGGCTGAAGAGATTGCGGCAGCCATCGTTCGCATCGGAGCCCTCCACGACCTGCCGCTTGAGGATTGTCTCTGGCTCGCCCGCCACGGCCAGGAAGTCATGGCCGATTCCGGCCAGATTCTCTTCGATGAAGGCTCGCCCGCCGAGCATATGGTGCTCATCCTCAAGGGAGAGATCCACGTCCGCCGTGAACGCGGCGGGCCCATGTCGCTCTTGATTGGCCGCACCGGGCAGCTCACCGGCGTGCTGCCCTTCTCCCGCATGAAAGGATACGGCGGCCAGGGCTTCGCGGTCTCGCCCGTGTGGGCTCTCCTGATTCACCGCTCCCAGTTCGACCACATGCTCGCGGCCATCCCTTCCATGGCCCAGCGTGTCGTCTCCACCCTGCTCGACCGGGTGCGCGAGGTGACGCGCATGGAGCAGCAGGCGGAAAAGCTCACCGCCCTCGGGCAACTGGCCGGAAACCTGGCCCACGAACTCAACAATCCCGCTTCGGCCGCGCAGCGCGCCGCCTCCAGCCTCCTGACCGCGCTCCGCGCCAACCGCAGCAACCGCCTCAAGCTCATCCTGCTTTGTCTCACCGAGGAGCAGGTTCATCGCATCGAAGCCTGGGAAGAAAAAATGCTCGCCCGCACCGGTCAAACCCTCGCTCTGCCCCATGAACCTGATGTCCTGGGCCTCATCTCCCGTGAAGAATCCCTGCGCATCTGGCTCACCGCCGTCGGCTGCGCCAACCCGTGGGATCTCGCGGCGCAGCTTGCGGAGCAGCGCGTCACCACCGCGGATCTTGAGGCCATGCGCGAATTTCTCGACCAGAATGCGATCTGCGTCTCGCTCGAGTATTTTGGCCGCTTCCTCAGCGCCGCCCGCGCCGCTGAAACCATCGTCAACTCCACCGCGCACATCTACGACCTCATCGATGCCGTCAAAGACTACTCCAACATGGACCGCTCGCCGATCCTCGAAATCGATGTCCCGGCCGGCCTCGATGCAACCCTGCAGATGTTCCGCTCGCGCATGTCCAACGTGGAGGTCGAGCGGGACTACCAGCCCAACCTTCCGCGCATCAGCGCCTATGGGGGCGAGCTGAATCAGGTCTGGACCGCCCTGATTGTCAATGCCCTCGATGCCCTGGGCAATCAGGGCCGCATGCGGCTCGCCTGCCGCCTTGAGGCCGACCTGCTCCTGGTTGAAATCTGGGACACCGGACCCGGCATCCCCACCGAGCTGCAGGAACGCATCTTCGAGCCCTTCTTCACCACCAAGGCTCCCGGCAAGGGTCTTGGCCTCGGCCTCGACAACGCTATGCGCATCGTCCGCAAGCACCGCGGGCATCTGAGCGTAAAATCGGAGCCCGGCTCTACCTGCTTTCGCGTGCGCCTGCCCGTCGATCAGCTCCAGGCATATTAAAAACAGGCATATTAAAAACCGCCCATCCTGCCGCCGCCACTGCGGCGCGCCGGATTCGCGTTCACTCTATCTTGTTCCGGGATAACCCTGAGCGCGGCCGGCTGCAACTTCACGCACTGCCGCATCGGCTCTGCCGGCGTGTCCTGCTTCCGCTGCCGGTCCGCTCGCTCCTGCTATTTCTCTACTTCCACTCCCCGCCAGAACGCGATGTAGCCTCTCAGCTTGCGCGCGATCGGCTTGGGATCGGGATAGTACCAGGCTGCATCCTGGTTGTCCTGCCCGTCGATCACAATCGTCAGATACCGCTTCTGCCCCGTCGCCGGATCGGTTGACGTCGTGCTGCTCGGACGAAAATACTCGCGTTTCAGGCTCGACTCCGGGAAATACACCGTCCCGTCATGCTCCTGCGTCTTGTCGCTCTCTGCTATGACTCTGCCGTTCCAAATTGCTCGCGCCATGGATTTTCCGGTCGCTTTCAATCGTTTTATCGCTGCCTCGCCAGGCGCTGATCCCGGCAGGCAAGGGCAACCGATACGACACTAGCAGACTTTAGCCGGCAAGGCGAGTCCCAGGTCGTTCTCTTTCAGATACTCCCCGCTGCAACAACGCGCGAAACCCAGGATTTCTCTTGAAATCCTGCATTCCGCGCGCTGAAAATATTTGCTTCACTCAAAACGGCAAATCTGGCCGTCGCCGCGTAGTTACTTCGCCGCGTCGATCGATTCGATGTGCATCGTCTTGCTGCCCGAGTCTGCGGTCGCCTTCACGGTCACATGATCGCCGTAGAAGCTCTTCACCGCGTCGGGGTTGTCAATCGCCCACACCTGCTTGTCCTGATCCACAAACACCGGCTTCATCCCGCCGGCAATGCACTTCTTCACGCAGGCCGCGCCCGTGCCCGCATGTTTCGCTCCGCACATCGCGTCGGAGATCCATCCTGTACTCGTCGATGATCCGGCAGCCTGCGCCACCGCTACGGCCATGCCACTCAGGGCCGCCAAAAGAAAGATGCTACGCTTCATGACATACCTCCGGGGGAATCGGAATCTCGCACCTGTATCCATGGTGCTCTCCTTGCGAAAATATCACAAGGGACCTCTCGTTCGACAGAAAACATCAGCAGCCGTGTATGTGCCCCTCCTGTTCCGGCAGGAAGCCGATTACCGGTTCTGCTTCGACCGGCGCAGACTCCGAATTGCCTCCACCCGCTTATGAACCAGCTCATAGCGCTGCGCCGCCACTGAGAAACGATTGATCAGCTCCGAGCTTTTGGTCATAAACGTGGGATTCTGTTGGCGAACCGCATCCAGCAGATGCGCCAGCTTGGCCAGGTAAAACAGACCCTCGCTGTTGCAGTCAAAAAACAGCTCCGTTGAAACCGCGCCGTGCAAAACCAGCGCCGCCGCCATCTCCCAGTAAGAAACCACCTGCCGCAGCCAGGCGTTATGCGGGTCGGCAAAGTTGTTGGCCACGGCAAAAAACTCTTCCGCCGTCTCCGGCCAGAACTCGCCCAGCATCCACGCCCGCGCCTGCCGCATCACGGTCTCGGTGCGCAGCTCATACAGCCTCAGAATGATCTCGGCATCGGCCGGTGTGGCCAGCATCCGTTCCATCGGGTTCCTCTCCGCCTGCTCATACTACAGGAATCCGCGCAGCCATGTCGCCGCGCACACGTCCCTGCCCGGCATCGCTTCGCTGTCCCTCGCAACTTCCGGGCCCAGCGTCCTTACGCCGGCATTAGCTCCTGCTTCTCTTCTTTCTTCTCCATCACCGGCCCGTGGGTCTCGGCCGTTGGTGGCGGCGGTGCGTCGCCGATGCGTTTGGAGTAGGTGCAGACCACCGCCTTCTCCTCCGCCGCGACCGCGTCCTTCTTGCCGCGCTTCTTCGGCGCTGCCGCCTCTTCCTCCGCGGACTTCTTCTTGTTCGGGCACTCCAGATACACGCCCGAGCGCAGGGTCTTCTCCACGAGATACGAACTGCCGCACTCCGGGCACTTCTTCGCCACCGGCTTCAGATTCGATGTGAAGTCGCACTTCGGATAGTTCGTGCAGCCCCAGAACACATTGCCCCGCCGCGCCCGACGCTCGGCGATATTGCCCTCTCCGCACTTCGGGCACTTCATGCCCTCGATCAGGTTCTGCTTCACGTACTTGCACTTCGGATACCCGGAGCAGGAGACGAACTCGCCGTATGCGCCCTGCCGCAGCACCAGCGGCTTGCCGCACTCCGGGCAGTCCTCGCCCGTCGGCTCCGGCGGTTTCTGCTGCTGCTTCGAGCTCAGCTTGCGAAACGTCTTGCACGGAGGGTCGGCATTGTAGTCCGGGCAGGCCATGAACGGTCCGAACAGACCCCGGCGCATCACCATCACCTTGCCGCAATTCTCGCAGTACTCCTCCGTGTCGCCCGCCTCCTGCGCCTCCGGCGTATTCAGGTCGGGCTTCGCGGCGATGTTCTCCTTGGTGAACGTGCAGCTCGTCGGATCCTTCTTGTTATACGCCGAGCACGCATAGAACGTGCCGAACTTCCCCCACTTCAGCAGCAGCGGCGAGCCGCAGACCTCGCATTTTTCATCGGTCTTCTGCTCCATCCGCTTGATGTTCTCCATCTTCTTGCCCGCCACCTTGAGCTCGTCTTCAAAGTGGTCGTAGAACCCGTTCAGAAGATCGGTCCATCGTTCCTTCCCGTCCTCGATGTCGTCCAGTTCCTCTTCCAGGCGGGCCGTGTACTTGGTATCGAAGATGTACGGGAAATTCTTCACCATCAGGTCGCACACCACCACGCCGATCTCCGTGGGATAAAACCGGCCCCGCGAGCCTCCGTGCTTTACCACGTATTCACGGTCCTGGATGGTGTTGATAATCGACGCATACGTCGATGGCCGTCCAATGCCCCGCTCCTCCAGCTCTTTAACCAGCGAGGCTTCGTTATACCGCGGCGGCGGCTGGGTGTAGTGCTCTTCCGCCTGCAGCTCGTCCAGGCCCAGCGTCTTCACGCCGTCCAGGCTCGGCAGCCGGTTCGCCTGCTCGTCCTCGTCCTTGCTCTCGTCCGACGATTCGTACAGCTTCAGGAATCCGTCGAACCGCAGCACCGAGCCGCTCACGCGAAAATCGTATGTCTTGCGGTTCTTCGCCGACACCGCCGCAATGTTGCCCGTCGTCACGTCATAAACGGCCGGCACCATCTGCGACGCCACAAACCTTCGCCAGATCAGCGTGTACAGCTTCAGTTGCTCATCGGTCAGATACCGCGCCAGGGATTCCGGTGTGCGCGCCGCGTCGGCGGGCCGGATCGCTTCGTGCGCATCCTGCGCGTCCTTCTTGCCCTTGTACACATTCGGCGAAGCCGGCAGATACTTCGCGCCCAGCTCCTTGCCGATCCACTCCCGCGCTCCGCTCACCGCCTCCGGCGACACCCGCGGAGAGTCGGTTCGCATGTACGTGATCAGGCCCTGCGTGCCCTCGGTGCCAAGGTCCACACCCTCATAGAGCCGCTGCGCAACACCCATCGTGCGCCGCACGTTGAACCCCAGCTTGTTGGCCGCATCGCGCTGCAATTGGCTGGTGATGAACGGTGCCAGCGGACGCCGCTGCTGCTCGCGCGCCTGCACGCTGGTGACCGTCCAGCTTGCTTTCTCCAGCGCCGCCAGCACCGCGTCCGTCGACTTCTTGTCCGGCAAGGCATTGGCGATGAACTGCTCTTTGCCGTCCTTGTCCCTGCCGTTGCCCACGCGCGCCGGCTCGCCTTCGATGCCGATGAACTTCGCCTTGAACTTCTGGCCGGTCTGCTTCTCCGGGTGCAGCAGCGCGTCAAGCGTCCAATACTCGACCGGCTGAAATCCCCGGATCTCCCGCTCCCGCTCCACAATCAACCGCAGCGCCACGGTCTGCACCCGCCCGGCTGAAAGACCCCGGCGCACCTTGTCCCACAGCAGCGGCGAAATCTGATACCCGACCAGCCGATCCAGCACCCGCCGCGTCTGCTGCGCCGCCACCAGGTTCTCGTCGATATCGCGCGCATGCTGGAAGGCATCGTTCACCGCCTTCTTCGTAATCTCGTTGAAGGTCACGCGACGGATCTTCTTGCGTTCTTTCGCATTTGTCCCCAGTTGCAGGGCCAGGTGATACGCAATCGCCTCGCCCTCGCGATCCGGGTCAGGCGCAAGATATACCTCATCCGCCTTGGCCGCCGCCTTTTTCAGTTGCTCCACAACCTTCTCTTTGCCCGGCGACACGATCAGATGCGGCTCGAACGTCCGCTCCTTCAGCTCCACCCCAAGGTCGTTCTTCGGCAAGTCCATGATGTGCCCCACCGATGCGCGCACATCGAATCCCTTGCCCAGATACTTCTCTATCGTCTTCGCCTTGGCCGGCGACTCGACGATCACCAATGCTTTGCTCGTTGCCATTCCTGGATCCGGTTTCCTCGTTCTCGTTTCTTACGTCCTGCTCCTCGCGCAATACCCTGGCGAGGCTGCCGCGCATACGCGGTCGTAACTCAACCTTGGACTCGCTGCCTACCCATCGGTTTTCCCCGTCTGCCCTTCAATACCTTATATTGACGTGCACCCATCCCGGGTATTCCAGAAAAAATAGGCCGCAAGTGTTGCACCCTACCACGGAATACCCCCTCGTTTCCACTCGCGCTGCGCAATTCTCTTCTCGCGCCGCGCCGTTTTTCCTCCGTCATGAGCCTTTAGGGGCGGCATCAACCTCCATCAATCCTTGCATTTAACTCCGGGAATCTCATCTTCCTGCCGGATACGGTTAATTTTTTGCGCAGTCCGCCTGCCATCCACTGTTCCCCGGTCGGCCGCCATATCGTGAGCTGCATCACAACACGCCTCGGCCCAATCCGCCGCCGGCCCATGCGCCAATCGCTCCGCGCAAGCCGCCGCCGCCCGCGTCTCCGGCGCTCTGTTTCTGCTGCATTCGGCCCGGCGCTCCGCTCAAATTGCCCTTACATAATTCTTTCCAGGCAGTTGCCATATGCGACCTGCCATTTCAAGTTCAAAAAGAGCTGTAAAGACCTCTGAAGAAGTAAGTTGCGCCTCCAAAATCTCCAGAATCCCGTCCATCTGCACGCTCTCATCCGCACGCAGAACATTCAGCACCATCTCCTCCTGCGGCCGCAACACAGGATCAGGCAATAAGGATGCCCCAACCTCGGCTTTGGATGCAGACGCCTCCCCGGCGCGCTGCTCTCCGCCTCCGGTCTGCCGCTCCCTGGCCTCCGACTCCAGCTCGATCCGCACCTGCGACGGCAGATCCTCCCACACATCCTCCCACGTCGCCACCAGCTTCGCGCCCTGTTTGATCAGAGTATTCGGCGTCCACGAGCCTTTATTCGTCACATTGCCCGGTACCGCAAACAGATCGCGGTTCTGTTCCGCTGCGCAGCGGGCCGTCACCCGCGTGCCCGAGTTCTCCGCCGCCTCCACCACCAGCACGCCTACGCTCACTCCGCTCAGAATCCGGTTGCGCCGGGGAAAGTTCTGCGGCGCCGGAAACGTCCCCACCGGAACCTCGCTGACAATCGCTCCGCCACCGGCCAGAATCTCCTCCGCCAGCCTCCGGTTTTCCTTGGGATACACCACGTCGATTCCGGTGCCCCACACCGCCAGCGTCGGCATCCGGGCCGCCAGCGCTCCCTTGTGGGCGCAGGTGTCGATGCCCCGCGCCATCCCGCTCACAATCAGCAGCCGCCGCGCCGCCAGATCCCGCGCCAGCATCTCCGCAACCCCCGCCCCGTAGGGCGACGGATGCCGCGTGCCGACCACCGCGATCGACGGGCGGCTCAGCAGTTGCAGCGCCCCGCGCACCCACAGCACCGGCGGCGGATCATAGATCTCGCGCAGCCGCTCCGGATACTCCGCGCAGGAGTAGCTCACAATCCTCGCGCCTTGCGCCCCCGCGCGCGCCCACTCCGCCTCCGCCTCGCACCTTCCCTTGCCGTCAAACAGAAACTGCGCCGCGCCCGCGGGAAATCGCAGCCCTTCAATCTCGGTCAGCGTCAGCGCAAAGATCCGGCTCGCCCGCCCCATCTCGAGGACAGCGTCGAGGATCCGCTTTGGCCCCAGCCCCGGCGTCAGCGCCAGCGCCAGCCATGCCAGCCGTTCCTCGTCCATCGCTCCGCCGCATGCGGTCCCGGCCTGTGATGCCGCCCCAGCTTGCGCACACACGTCCCCTGCCGGCTGCGCAGGCGCCGTTTCAAAAATCATCCGTTCTGAGTTCAAAGTTCACACACCCCGGCCTTCATCATTTGAGAGCCAACGCAGATCAAGGGATGTGCGCCCAAATTACCGCCCGCGCGTGCCGGAAGTCAAGGCAATCGATCACGCGGGCAGCGCAAGCGCGCTGGAAACTGTGGCGGGAAATCCGCGAATTATTTCGCGTAGCGCCTTAGGCGGAAGTAGGCCAGAACTCCCAGCCCCATCAAGCCCTCGCTCATCAGCGCCATGCCGGAAGGCTCGGGGGTGGTGCTGGGGGTGCTGATGGTTCCCAAAACGGCGGTCTGTTGCGTGCTTGTGTTTTGGAATAGCTGGCTGATGTCCTGTGGCCCGTTGGGAAATTGGAAGCTTAGAGTTCCGCTTCCGCCGTAGGCGGCGAAATCGTTGAAGATCTGGTCGGTACCCACGCTCGCCAGGT
>JAKCDN010000047.1 GCA_021841795.1 Acidobacteriota bacterium
TCGGTCAGCGGCGATGAGGCAGGTGAGAGAGACCAGGAACATGACCCAGCCGGAGAACTCGTGGAAGAAGCCCATGGCCTTGTCGGGATCCCAATATTGCACGCTGAGGCCGGTGCCGAGGAGGCGGACGGCGTTGGCGGCGATGGCGATGGGCACGCTGGCAAGAGCGAGCACGACACGCCGCCAGGTGGGGCGGTCGAGGAAATAGCCGTAGAAGATGGACAGCGTGAGCAGGCTCATGAGGGAACGGATCCCGCTGCAGGCCTCTGCGACCTCCAGGCTCATGGCGGGCAACTCAATGATATTGCCTTCGCGGAGGACGGGTACGCCAAAGATCGGCAGCAGGGAGCTGGCGAGCTTGGAGGCGAGAAGCTGGAGGGGGAAGGTGATCTGCGTGTAGATGACGGCCGGGATGGGAATGGCCAGGAGCAGGACAAAGAGGGCGAAGCGGGTCTGCTTGAGCATGCCGCCGCCGCCGAAGGTGAGCACCAGGCCGGCAAGGACGATGACCAGGGAGATACGGGAGAGAAAGAGCTCGGCCCCGTAGATGCCCATGAGCAGGACGAAGAGGCCGAAGGCGACGAAGACGACGCCGGCCCAGTTGGGAGAGACGCGGGTCTTCTGCAGGACGGCGCGCTTTCGCCAGAGGACGAGGGCGGCAAAGGGGGGAACGAGAAAGCCGTGGGAGAAATCGGGGATGTTCCACCAGTCAATGACGAGCTTGGCGAGGACGCGGAAGTAGGTGCCCAGCAGGAGCGCCGCGATCAGGAGCGCGCCTAGAGCCAGGTTCCGATCCAAGGAGAGACGCGGCTCTCCGGATTCTTCCTGTGCGGTTATTTGCTGAGTCAGGGCTGTTGTCATGGGACCTGAGACACACTACATCCACTGCATACGGTTTAGCAATCCGAATGCCGAAGGGATTGCGGGCCGTCCATGATTGATTTTGCCTGATCGGGCGGGGCCATGGAGTGGTTTGTGCGTAAAAAGGAAAGGTATTTCCACTTTTGGCTGGTCTATGTGGGTAAAACATGCGACCTTGGAGGGAAGAGTTTTTCCTATGGCGGTGGGTCTGTTTTTCCTCAGTCGGTGGGTAAAGGACGGGTAAGACAGGGTAATCTAAGATTCCGTTGCGTGCCGGGGTTTGGAACCCGCATTGCTAAAGCCGGAATGGAGTCTGAGAACCTTTTGATGGCAGATACGGCAACACTCCCCGGGCTGAAACGACTGAAGGCGCCCCTGCCGGGCCATCTTCATCCGGGGATCGCGCGCCTCGCCGAGAGTGACAGCCCGGTTTTGATTGTGGGCGAGCATGGGGTGGGGAAGCGGTCGATGGCGCGTCAGATGCACGCGATGTCGCGGCGTTCCCGCGGGTCCTACACGGAGATGGAGGGGGCAGAGGCGACGCCGGAGGCGGTAGCGGCGCAGCTTGCGGAGCGGGGGACGCTGTATCTGGCGGATGTCGCCGAGGTGAGCCTGGAACTGCAGGAGTGGCTGGTCCAATGGTACGCGCAGACGGACGGCGGGCAGGGGTGCAGGCTGGTATGCGGCACGAGCAAGGAGCTGATCGACGAAGTCCGGGACTGGCATATGCGGGAGGACTTCTTCTATCTGGTTTCGACGGTGACGCTGCGCATTGCGCCGCTGCGCCACCGCAAGTCGGAGCTGCTGGGGATGGCGGATGAGCTGCTGACGCATTATTCGCGGCAGTTTGACCGTCCCAAGCCGGAGCTGCGCGCGGAGATTGTGGGATTTCTGCTGGAGCATACGTGGCCGGACAATCTGGCGGAGCTGCAGACGGCGATGAAGGCGGTGGCGGCGATCGACGACCAGTCGGTATCGCTGGCGGCGCTGAAGGCGGCCGCGGCGGCGACGAAGCTGAGCGCGAACCGGCGGACGCCGCCGTTGAAGCAGGCGGCGCGGGTAGCGTCGTCGCAGATCGAGCGGCGGATGATCTCCGAGGTGATGGCAGCGACGGGCGGCAACCGCAAGCGCGCGGCCGATGAGCTGGGAATCAGCTACAAAGCTTTGCTGTACAAACTGAAGCAGGCAGGGATTGACGGCCCTGCTGCGATGAATCGAAACGGAGCAGGGAGATGAAATCGGCAATTCTTTTTCTCGGAGCAGCATTGATCCCGGCGGTGGTGTGCGGGGCGCAGAGCGCGGCGCCGGCGGCCGCGGCCGCACCGACGATAGCGACGGCGGCCCCGCTGGCGGCGGCGCAGGGCGACTCGTACGTGATCGGCGCAAACGACGTGCTGGACGTCACGGTGTGGAAGGAGCCGACGCTGTCGGGCAACATTCTGGTGCGGCCGGACGGGATGATCTCGATGCCGCTGGTGGGGGATGTGAAGGCGGCGGGACTGACGCCGCTGCATCTGGCGAGCCAGGTATCCGACAAGCTGAAGAAGTTCGTGCAGGATCCGGTGGTTTCCGTGGTGGTGGTGGCGATCCACAGCAAGGTGATCTACATGATCGGCGAGGTGTCGAAGCCAGGACCGCTGGATATGATTCCCGACATGACGATGCTGGAAGCGATCAGCAGCGCCGGGGGTCTGACGGAATTTGCCAGGAAGAAGAAGATCTACATTCTTCGCGACCATGGGGGAAAGCGCGAGAGGATTCCGGTACATTACAAGCAGGCGCTGGAGGGAAATCGCGCACTGGATCTGCCACTCTACCCCGGGGACACGATTGTTGTCCCATAAGGTCCTTTGATGAAAACAATTTGCAAGATTGCGGTCGTTATCTTGATGGGCAGCGCGCTTCGGGCGGGAGCGCAGGTAGCGCCTGAAGCCACGAGCCCGGGAAGTCTGGGCGTGAGCGGGACGCTGACCTATGCGGCAAGGTACTCGCACATGATCGAGTATTACAGCGGGCAGAGCGGGCAGATGGCGTCGATATCGGGCAATTTCGGATACGCGACGACGAGCAAGCACTATCCGTTTTCCGTCAATTTCGGAGCGGGCGACAGCTGGACGCTTACGGGGCCGAGCTTCGATACGGGACCGTACGAGAATCTCAATATTACGCAGAACATCGTAGGGCACAAGTGGTCATTGGACCTGAACGATGACGTAAGCTATTTTCAGGGGACGCCGATAACCGGTTATGCCGGAGCTCCGGGCACGGGAGCGCCGATCGGCCAACCCAGCACGACCCCGCAGACGCAGACCATTCTGACGTTGAACACGGTATCGATCGGCAATTACGCCACGGCGCAATACAACTATCAGATCAACGGCTCCTCGACGGTGAGCGCAGGCGGGGGCTCGGAGCTGCTTCGTTATCCGAACGGGGACGGCATCGACACCAACGGCGTGCTGGCCAACGCGCAGTGGACGCAGGTGCTGGACGCGCGCAATTCACTGATCGGCGCGTACTCGTTCGCGCAGTTCACGTTTTCGGATGTCGCTTTCACCATGGATACGAACTCACCGACGATCGGCTGGCAGCGCACGTGGACGCGCTCGGTGACCAGTTTTGTCTCCGCGGGACCGCAGTGGATCAGCAGCTCACTGAGCAGCTATCTGCCGTCGACGCTGGGGGTGTCAATCAACGCCACGGTCACCGACAGCACCAAAATCGGCAGCGCCAACGCGATGTACAGCCATGGATTCATGGGCGGCGCGGGCTATATGTACGGCGGGGTGATGGACACGGTGAGCGGAGGCTTCAACCGCACCTTCGGCAGCGACGTGGCCAGCCAGTACAACCTGTCTCTTTCGTCGGGCTACTACCGGAACGCTCCGATCGACGCGCAGCAGCAGCAGGCGCAGCAGCAGTTTCCCATTGCGGGCATCGACGGAACGATCACGGGCGTGTTCGGTTCCGGGCAGGTGACGAGAAACCTGGGGCGGTATTTCTCGGCGTACGCCAACTACACCGGGTCCACGCAGTCGACAGGCTCGGCGGTGCCGGGCAACGTGCTGACGACGTTATGGCAGGTGATCAGTTTCGGGATTGGCTTTACGCCGCAGCCGCTGCAACTGAGGCACTGAGTAGAAAAGGAGATCTATGCTCGGGCATCGTGAACTAACCATTCAGGACTACGCGGCCATCGCCAAACGGCGGCTGTGGCTGGTCGTGCTGTGCACGCTGGGCGTTCTGGGCATCGCTCTTGCGCTCTCGTACTGGATTCCCCCCGAGTATCTGTCGCAGACGCTGGTGCTGATCGAGCAGCAGAAGGTGCCGACGGATTATGTGACGCCGGTGCTGACGGAGGATCTTGGAGAGCGACTGGCGTCGTTGCGGGAGCAGATTCTGAGCCGTTCGCGTCTGGAGCCGATCATCCAGCGGTTCAACCTGTTTGCCGGGGGCGGAGCCTCGATGGACGACCGCGTGGCCAAGACGCAGAAGGCGATTGACGTGAAGCCGGTAACGGCGGGAGCGCGGGCCGGTTTCTACATCATCTTCCGGGCGTCGGACGCGCGTACGGCGCAACAGGTGTGCAGCGAGATCACGTCGTTGTTTGTGAGCGAGAACCTGACGGCGCGGGAGGAGTCGGCGGAAGGCACGACGGAGTTTCTGAAGCAGCAACTGGCGGATGCGAAGAAGAACCTGGACGACCAGGACGCGAAGCTGGCGGACTTTGAGCGCAAATACCTGGGCCGACTTCCGGACCAGGAGCAATCGAACCAGAGCACGCTGCAGGCGCTGACGACGCAACTGGACGCGGCGACGCAATCGCTGGACCGGCTGCAGGAGAACGAGGGCTTCATCCAGTCGAACATTGCGGCGCAGGCGCGCGATCAGCGCGAGAGTGGGACGACGAATGTGTCATCGCCCGACAGCCGGCGGCAAGAGCTCAGGAGCCTGATGGAGCAGAAGCAGACGCTGGAGTCCCAATATACGCCGGACTATCCGGACGTGCAGGCGGTGAACCGGAAGATCAAGGAGTTGCAGGCGGAGATCGCGAGCGCGTCGTCGTCGCCGGCGACGGCGAAGGGATCGCCGGCGGCGTCGGCGTATGAGTCTCCGCAACTGCTGCAGGAGCGGGCGCAACTGCGGGCGGTGCAACTGGCGATCACCAACGCCAAGCAGGAGCAGGAGCGGATCAAGAACCAGATTCAACTGTACGAAGGGCGGATCGAGTCGAGCCCGCTGGTGGAGCAGGAGTACAAGAAGGTGACGCGCGATCACGATATCGCGCAGGAGTTTTACAACAGCCTGCTGAAGAAGATGGACGAATCGTCGATGGCGACGGCGCTGGAGCATCGCCAGGAAGGCGAGCAGTTCCGGGTGATGGATCCGCCGAATCTTCCCGACGCGCCGTACTTTCCCAACCGCATGAAGTTTTCCGGCGCGGGTCTGGCCGGAGGATTGATTCTGGGCCTGCTGCTGGCGGCGCTGCTGGAGTATCGGGACTCGACGCTGCGGACGGAGCTGGATGTGTGGGCATTTACGAAGCTGCCGACACTTGCGGTTCTGTCGCATATCGAGGGTCTGCCGCGGCGCGAGAGGGCGGGCGAGGATGACGACGACGAGAGCCTGACCGGGACCGGAGTTCCCGCAGAAAGCGTCGGTGGATAGGCATGTACGAAAAGAATTTTGGCCTGCGTGCATCCCCGTTCGGCACCAGTCCCGATCCGCGTTTTCTGTGCATGCTTCCGCAGATCAGGGAGACGCTGGCGGCGCTGCAGTACGGTATTGCATCGCGGCGGGGCTTTGTGGTGCTGACGGGCGAGGTGGGAACGGGAAAGACCACGCTGCTGAAGGCGGTGCTGGGCACATTCATCAAGGTCCGGGTATCGTCGGCGTTTGTCTTCAATCCGCGCCTGGACGTGCATGATTTTCTGGATTTTGTGCTGACGGAGTTCGACATTCCGGTGAAGCGGCGGACGAAGGCGGGGATGCTGCTGGAGCTGAACAGCTGGATGATCGAGCGCTACCGCGAGGGCGGCCTGTGCGTGATCGCGGTGGACGAGGCGCAGAACCTGTCGTGGGATCTGATGGAAGAGATCCGACTGCTGACGAATCTGGAGACGTCGTCGGACAAGCTGCTGCAGATTGTGCTTTCGGGCCAGCCGGAGCTGGAGAAGAAGCTGCGCGATCCGCGGGTGCGGCAACTGCGCCAGCGGGTGTCAGTGTGGTGCAAGACGCAGCCGCTGGCGAGCGACCAGACTCCGGTGTACATCTCGGAGCGGCTGCGGATCGCGGGAGCGACGCAGCCGCTGTTCACGCCCGAGGCGATGGACGCGGTGCACAGCATTGCCAAGGGGATTCCGCGGATCATCAACCTGATCTGCGAGCACGCCATGATCTGCGCGTATGCCGAGCAGTCGACGCCGATCACGCCGCAGATGGTTGAAGCGGTGAGCGGGGAGCTGAACCTGGATTCGCAGTCGTCGCCGCTGACGCCGAGGCGGGCGGGCCCACTGAGGGACAACGAGCAGAACCACGAGGTATCGCAGTTCATGGCTCCATTTACGGAGCCGCAAGATGAAGCCGAGGACAGCGCGCGATGAGCTATATTTACGAAGCCCTTTTAAGAGCGGAACGGGAACGGCAGAGCAGCGCGCCGACGTCCGATGATCCGAATGCGCCGGCAGTGCTGCAGGACGAGGCGCCGGTACTGGCGCAGCGCGAGTTCGATCTTGTCATGAGCGCGATTCCGCACCATGACTGGAATCCGTTTCTGCCGTCGTTTCCGACGCTGGCCAAGCATGGGCGGGGACTGGAGCAGTTTCGCAGCCTGCGCTCGCACATCTACCAGGCGCGCAACGAGACGCCGCTGAAGACGCTGCTGGTGTCGAGCGGGATGCCGTCGGAGGGAAAGAGTTTTGTGACGGCGAATCTGGCGATGAGCCTGGCGCGCAACAGCAGCAATCGCATTCTTCTGATCGACGGGGACCTGCGGCGTCCGGCGCTGAATCATCTGCTGGGTGCGCCGAACGAGATCGGGCTATCGGATTTTCTGGCGGGGCATGCGGATTTGCAGTCGATCATGCAGCGCTGCTCGGAGAAGAGCGCGAGCGCCGACAGCGGGTTGAGCGATCTGAACAACCTGACGTTCATTCCAACGGGTACGCTGCACGACAATGCGTCGGAGCTGATTACGAGCCCCCGGGTGCGGGAGCTTCTGGCGCGGGTATCAGCGGAGTTTGACTGGGTGCTGATCGACTCGCCGCCGGTGCTGGTGTTTTCAGACGCGGTGGATCTGTCGCGGATGGTGGATGCGGTGCTGCTGGTGGTGCGCGGCGCGCAGACGACATACGACGTAGCGCAGCGGGCGAAGTCGAGCTTCGGGAACGCGCGGCTTCTGGGCGTGGTGCTGAACGACATCAAGAATCCGCCGCGGCGGGACTCGTACTACAACTACTACTACTACAGCAAACAGGACAAGACGGTCGAGGCACCGGCAAAAACCGAACAGGAAGAGCAATGATTCGGCTTTTCAACGTCTACTATTCGACGCGCACGGTGCTGAGGGTGCTGGGAGAAGTCCCGGTGGTCGCAGGCTCGTTTCTGATCGCGGCGTTTTTTGTATCGGGGCAGGAAGCATCGATTCCGCTGATCTACGAGGATGGGCTACTGAAGATCGGCGCCCTGACGGTGTTTACGCTTCTGCTGACGTACTACTTCGACCTGTATGAGCCGCAGCAGATTTCGGGCGGGTGGGAGATTTACTTTCGACTGCTGCTGGTGCTGAGCGCGCTCTCGTTCATTCTGGCGGCGCTTCTCTACTGGGATCCCGGATTTGCGATCGAGCCCAATGTGTTTGTCCTGGGCATGGCGACCCTGGCGGTGACGCTGCTGCTGTGGCGCTGGGCGTACGAGTGGGCGTGCAATCTGCCGTCGCTGCGGGAGAAGGTGTATGTGCTGGGGCACGGAGCGCGCGCCGAGAGCGTGATCGAGATGCTGAAGCGGCGGCGGGACGCGGGGATGGAAGTGATGCCGCGGATCAGCGGGTCGACTCCATTCGAAGAGAATGAAGGCGGCTATGCGGCGGAGCTGGAGGCGCTGAGCAAGCTGGATGTGCACATCGACCGGGTGATTGTGGCGATTGAAGAGCGCCGGGGCGTGATGCCGCTGCGCGAGCTGCTGGAAGTGCGCTACCGGGGGATGTATATCGACGACGACAGCACGCTGGTGGAGCGGCTGGAGGGCAAGCTGCCGCTGGACCGGCTGACGCCGAGCCATCTGATCTTTACGGACGGGTTCAAGATCGGATCGGGCAAGCTGCTGGTGCGCCGGCTGGTGTCGATCGCGGTGGCGCTGACGGGACTGATCCTGTGCTTTCCGATCATTCCGATTATCATGCTGGCGGTGCGGTTGACTTCGCCGGGGCCGATCTTCTTCCGGCAGGCGCGGGTGGGCTATCACGGGCGCACGTTTTCCGTGATCAAGTTCAGAACCATGCGGCAGGATGCAGAGGCGGACGGAGCGGTATGGGCCAAGGCCAACGACTCGCGGGTGACGGGCCTGGGGAAGTTTTTGCGCAAGACGCGGCTGGATGAGATTCCGCAGATGTGGAATGTGCTGACGGGGGATATGAGCTTTGTGGGCCCGCGGCCGGAGCGGCCGGAGTTCGTGGAGTGGTTGAGCAGGGAGATCCCGTTCTACGAGCTGCGGCACATGATTCGCCCGGGGATCACGGGCTGGGCCCAGGTTCGCTACCATTACGGGGCCAGCCTGGAAGAGTCAAAGCGGAAGCTGGAATACGATCTGTATTACGTGAAGCGGCTTTCGCTGGGGCTTGACCTGCTGATCATGTTCGAGACGATCAAGACGATTGTGCTGAGGCGAGGGGCGCGATGAAAGCGGCGCTGTGGATATCGGCCGGGATCGTGTTCTACGTCTACGCCGGATATCCGCTGATGATCTGGGCGTTTGCGCGCTGGATGCGGAAGCGGACGGCGACGGCGGAGATCGAGCCCGGGGTGAGCATCGTGCTGGCAGTGCGGAACGGAATGGCGCTGCTGCCGTGGAAGATGGAACACCTGTTTCATCTGGACTACCGCAATATCAAAGAGATCATTGTCGTATCGGACGGCTCGACGGACGGGACGGCGGAATACCTGGCGGGACTTTCAGATCCGCGGCTGAAGACGGTAGTGCTGGAGGAGCACGGCGGGAAGGCCGTGGCGCTGAACGCGGGGATGGCGGAGGCGACCGGAGAGGTGCTTCTGTTTGTGGACATCCGCCCGCGGATCGCGCCGGCGGCGATCCAGAAGCTGATGAATCATTTTGCCGATCCCACGGTAGGCTGCGTGGCCGGGGAGCTGGTGCTGCTGGAAGGCGGACAGGCGGCGGTAGCGGGCGCGGTGGGGGGTCTTTACTGGCGCTACGAGCAGTGGATCCGCAAGAGCGAAGCGAACTGTGACTCGCCGGTGGGCGTGTACGGGGGATTTTACGCGATACGGCGGGCGCTGGCCGCGCCGCAGCCGGCGGGGATCATTCTGGACGACATGTTCCAGCCGCTCTCGATCATCCGGCAGGGGTACAGATCGGTTCTGGAGCCTGGGGCGGTGGTGTATGACGAGTGGCCGAAGGAGACGGGCGCGGAGTTCAATCGCAAGGTGCGCACGCTGGCGGGGAACTTCCAACTGATGCAACTGGCGCCGTGGATTCTTACGCCGCAGAACCGGGTTTTCTTTCAACTGCTATCGCACAAGATACTGCGGCTGTTCGTGCCGTATTTTCTGATATCGGCGCTGGTGGCGTCGTTGCTGCTGGCGCACGGCTCGCGTTTTTACGCGGCGCTTGCGCTGCTGCAACTGGTGGGGATCGCGCTGGCTCTGATCAGCTTTCAGCGCAGGATTCCGGTGCTGGGCCGGATCGGCGCGCCGATCGGGGCGCTGCTGATGCTGAATGCGGCCGCGGTGGTGGGGTTTTACCGGTTCCTGGCCACGCGGGGGCCGCTGTGGCGGATCTGGGATTCGAGCCATTCGTCGCAACCGGGGAAGGCCGCCGGCAGGGATTCCGAGGAAACGCCGCAGGACGGGCGCACGGAGCAGGACGCGTAACCGAATTCAGGAGTATCCTGATGGAACCGGACGAGGAGGGTCATCGACCAGTCATGAGAAACGGGAAGAGAGTTGCATTCATTGTTATTCTCGGAATCTTTGCGGCGTTTATCGTTCTGACGGTGCAGCGCTACATTGTGCGCGCGGCGCGGGTGGAACATGCCGTGGCTCCGGCGCCCTATTTTCCTCCGGGCTCGATCTGGACCAAGGACATCAGCCACGAAGAGGTCGATCCGCAGTCGACGGAGATTATTAACTGGCTGGCCGATGCGGGAGGCTGGGGGAATCACAACCGGATGCAGGTGGACTTCAGCCTGCGGATCATGACGGCGAATGCTTCGACGCCGCAGGTCCGTTACCGGAAGCCGCCGAACTGCTGTTCGGCGGACCAGGACGTGGTGGCGACGATCCCGCTGCCGCCGGACGGAGGCGTGGAAGGCGAGACGAACTATCGCTGCAACGGCGGGGATTGCCATCTGCTGATCGTGGACCGGTCGGAAGGCAAGCTGTACGAGCTGTATGGCGCCGATTACGCCGACAACGCCCTGACGTCGATGGGGCTGACGATATGGGATCTGAACCGGATCTATCCGCCGTCAGGACGCGGGGATCAATGTTCGAGCGCCGACTCGGCGGGGACGCCGATCGCGCCGCTGCTATTTAACGCCAACGAGATTGCGGCGGGGAGCATCAACCACGCGATGCGGCTGATCCTGCCCAACGACCGGATCCGCGCGCATGTGTTTGTGCACCCGGCGACGCACGCGGGAGCGCCGCAGGGCCCGGATCTGGCGCCGCCGATCGGCGCCCTGTTTCGCCTGAAGGCGAACTTCGACATGTCAAAGCTGTCGCCGCCGGCGCGGGTGGTGGCGCGGGCGATGCAGAAGTACGGCTTGTACCTGGTGGACGGCGGGAACATCGCCCTGACGGCAGAGAGCGATATGGACACGAAGATCAAGTATGCCGATCTTGGTTTCGATTCGCACTCCACGTGGCCGATCGAGGTTTCGAACTTCGAGATTGTGAAGATGCCGCCGCCGATTACCCTGACCTACGAGTGCAAGCGCAACAAGTAACGGAAGCGCGAAAGGAAGCGAGGGGCATTGCGCGAAGGCGCAATGCCCCTCGCTTTATGTAGGCGGAACGCGCGGAGAGGATGCGGCCGTACGGGCTCGCACCGGCCGGGACGGGATTGCGGTGAGAATGCGCGGCGATGGCGCGTGCATTTCCGCGCGCTTTGCGCGGCCTGGAGCGGCGGGGCTACGAAGGACGGCGCATCCGGGAGCGCGCGGTTTTGCGATAGAGCTCATCGTAGGCGTCAACGACGGCCTGCAGGCTGAAGGTTGAGCGGTAGGCTACTTTTGCGCGGGTGGAGAAGCCTTCCCGCTGGGCGGGATTGGCGGCCATGCGCAGGATCGCTGCCGCCATTTGGGCGGCGTCGCCTGGGGGCACGGCGAAGCCGGCCTGAGCCAGGCGCACAACTTCGGCCATGCCGCCGACGTCGGTGACGATTGCGGGAACGCCGAGGGAAAAACCCTGCAGGAGCGAGAGCGGGAGCCCCTCAGAGCGTGAGGACATGATGAACGCATCGGCGGCGGAGAAGAACGGAGCCACATCCAGCTGATGGCCCCAGAAGCGGACGTGAGAGGCGATGCCGAGCTCGGCGGCCAACTGCTCCAGAGGCTTGCGCTCGCTGCCGTCGCCGACCATCCAGAGGCGCAGATCGGGGAGCGCGGGCAGAGCATCGCGCAGGGCATGCAAGAGCAGGCCGTGATTCTTGATGGGCTCGAGGCGGCCGACATAGACGAGGGTGAATCCGTCGCGAGGCGGGCAGTTTTCCAAGGGCACGCGCTGCAGCGGGACAACGCCGTTGTAGACGCGGACGATTTTGCGCGGCGGGATGGTTTGGAGGCTGCGCAGGTTGGCGGTGGTTGCATCGCAGACGCCGACGACCCAGTCGCAGAAGCGAGCGGCGATGCCGTATTTGACTTCTTCGGCGCGGCGGTGGGGCGGAGCGACGAGACTGTGGCGCGTGGAGACGATGCCGGCGGCTCCG
>JAKCDN010000048.1 GCA_021841795.1 Acidobacteriota bacterium
GCTGTTCCTATTCACCGTTAACACCTCAACAGCCTTCCTTCTTCTTTCTGCTTTGTGAAGCCGCTGCTGGAACTGCCGGAGCCGCTGGCATAGGTGGAGCGGTAACGGCTGGTGGTGCAGCAGCGGGCGAGGCCGGCAGGGCAACTTGAGCCGTCCCCGCCGCGGGACCTTCAAGCAGTGCCCCTCCAAAATATTTTGCCACCAATACCTGCCTTTCATAAGCCTGGGCATCCATACCGGCAGTTTTTACAGGATAGAGAACCGAGTCGTGCCATCCTTTCAAACCGCCGTCTAGCATGTAGGCGGACTTGAATCCCTGAGCCTCAAGCAGGAAGAGCGCCTTCGCCGCCTGCGTTCCGTCGTCGGAGTAGAAGATAACCTTCTGGTTGCGTGAAAACGATGTGACTGTGAGCGCAGCGAGCGCAATATTGTGCGCGCCGGGAATGTGATAGGCGTCGAAGTTCTTTTGGCTGCGTAAGTCCACGAGGGTGTAGTCGTCGCGGCCCTGAATGATCCAGTCCGCGAGATCAATGGCCTTGACGGTATCGGCTCCTGTGCCGGCGCGAACGGCGAGATCCTTGGTATCGACCATGACCTGGTTGCCGCGATAGGGATTGCCCCCGACAAAGGCGATAAATCCGGCGGCCAGCAGGGCAAGAGCAAGCACGCGCACCGGAGTGATAGTCCAGGGGCGAGCGCTGAGCCAGCCGTTAGGGTCGGGTTGCATGCCGCCGAATCTCCGCTCCGCCCACTCCGCTGCGATAAAGGCCCCGAGAGCCATCAGAACAACGGCAAAAACCAGTAATCCGTAGGGAAGATTCCATAGCTTTGCAAGGGTAATCTGTCCCATCGGAGTCATATGAGCAAAGCCGACGAGGTGCGGGTAAATCTCGGCGAATCCAATGAGGCCGGCGATCATGCCTGCGATGTAAACCATGCCGTCGACACGTCCGGTAGCAGCCGAGACACACGATGTGCCGGGGCAATAACCGCCGATCGTAAACCCGACGCCAAGCAGCAGACCGCCGACGATCTGGGGTACCAGAAATGTGGGAACGAGGTAAACCTGCGAGAGATCGACAAAGCCAATACGCGAAAGCAAATAAAGTCCGGTCATCGCCGTAATGATGGCGGTGAACATGACCTTGAGTACGCTGAGATCGCGGAGATAGAACTGCGCGGCCAGCTTGCGCGAGTTGCCGAAGCCGGCGCGTTCCAGAAAGAACCCGAATCCGATGCCGATTACGAAGGCCACCACGAAGCTGGCCTGTTCGCCGAAGAGTCCGAAGGAATAGAAGGGAGCGTTCATGTCAGATCCACTGCTTTCTGAAGAAGTAGGCGACTGCGTAGGCGCCGCCGAAGACGCACCACATGAAGGCCCAACTCCCCACATTCAACAGCGCACCGCCTGTCAGGGCCTGGCCGCTGGTGCATCCAAGCGCTATCTTGGCGCCGATCATCATAAGGGCGCCGCCGATGAAAGCGAAGACCAGCCGCGAGCGGATGCCGATGCGTGGCCCTTTTTCCACGGCAATTTTCAGGCGGTGGGCAAGAGCGCCGGAAAGAAAACCGCCCACGAGCACGCCGAGAACCTCGAAGACGAGCCAGTCGAAGAGGGGGCTGCGGCTGCCGTCGCCAAGATAGTCTGAATAGAGAGCATTTTGCTCTGCATGCGCTGGGGCTATGGCGTGCACGAAGGTTGCGGTGGCCGTGGTAAAGGCGCCGGATGCGCCCAGGCCGCGGCCCATGACGACGAAAGACGTTAGCAGCACCAGGCCAAGACCAAACCCGGCCAGGTAAGGATTCCAGTACGGCTGTGAGGGGCAATCGGAAGAGTTCATGGCATTTTCATCCCTATCGGTTGAGTGCTTCAAACCAGTGGCTTTGTTGGCCGGCGTAAACCAGAATGAAGCGCAACGCCAGGCCGCCAAGAATGACAAGAACCGCCGGTGCCAGCGTATGGCGGATGCGTCTGGTCAGCTCGAGGGTTTGCAGGATCAGGGGGACGACGATACCGGTCCCGATGACGAAGATCCAGAAAACTGCGGTATAGGGTCCGCCGAGCAGGAGAGACGCTGCCTGCCGGTGGACTTCGGTAGATGTAGCGTGCCCGATGAGAAAAAGGCAAAGGATGGCAGCCTCAATGGTAAGGAAGCTATTGTCGGCGCCGGCCAGCACTGGCCCAACGCGAGTATCCAGAGGATGCGCTTCGACAAGCCGGGCGAGTGAAGAAAGTAGAAAGTCGGCGAATGCCGGACGTTCTTTGTCGGGCGTAGTGATCATCAGGATGCCGTGCAGGGTGGCCGCGGCCGTCGACAGTCCCGAGAACAGAAAGAGCGGGCCAAGCAGTGCGCTGTTCCAGAGGGGACGCGCGCCGAGCGTACCCAGGAGGATGCCGGTGTAGATTCCGAGAGCGATGCCGACGATCATGTTGGCGAGACCGATGGCGACCACCAGCCACTCGCGGCGCAGAATGAAGTCGCTCCACGCAAGCGTGACGGGGAAACGCCGGGCTAGCGCGGGAATGGCTTCGGGCAGGTGCGCGAGAGCATTAGCGGTTAACGCAGGATAGACGAGCAGGAGAATCCAGGATCCCCATGACATGGGCGACGTGATCTGGAAGGTTGTGTAAAGGCGCCACACGTGCATCTTGTGCGCGAGATCGAGAAACAGGGTAAACATGCCGAGGCTCAGGAAGACAAGGCCTGCAATAGGGCCGATCGTGCAGCAGACTAAAGCTTCGCGCTGATTCGGACGGATGGCGATAAGGCGAACTCCAGCAATAATCATGAGCCCCGCGACCAGGCCCCCGAGAAATAGATAGACGGCGATCTGCCACTCCCAGATGTGAAGCGAGGGATCGACCAGCGGGTTATGCCGCGAAATGGTCAGTTCGGTCAATGGCATGGCAATCCTTTAAGTCAGGTAGAAGATGCAGGGTTTGGTTCCGGCCTCGGGAATCAGTGCATGAAAAGGCCGTGAGGCGAGCAGGCGGCTGACATCCGACTCCGGATCGTCCAGATCCCCGAAGTGCATGCAATGCGTGGGGCAAACCGCAACGCAGGCTGGGTCGAGACCCTCTTCCACGCGATGAATGCAGAAGGTGCACTTGTCGACGTAGCCATCGGGGTGAACATAGCGGGCGTTATATGGGCAGGCCGCGATGCATGCCTTGCAGCCGATGCACTTGTCGTGGTCCACCAGTACTACGCCGCCGCGATCGTGAATATGGCTGGCGCCGGTAGGGCAGCAGGAAACGCAGGGTGGATCGTCGCAGTGATTGCAGCGTTCCGAGCGGATTTCGAGCTGCAGGGTGGGGAATGCGCCGTGTACCTCTTCGGTGATCCAGTCGCGGGTGTAGCCCAGAGGGATATTGTTCTCGGTCTTGCAGGCCGCGACGCAATCATTGCAGCCAACGCATTTGCGTGTGTCGATCGCCATGGCATAGCGGGGCATGCTCAGACCTCCGGCTCGATGGTTACGAAGTTGACATGCAGGCCTGTGCCGCCCATCAGCGGATCGACCTTGTAGCGGGTCAGGAGCTGGGTGTCGCTGGCGCCCTTGTGCAGGGCGCTGCGCAGTCCCTGGGAGGTGTGGCCGAAACCGTGGACCATATAGACGCAATCCGGACGAATGCGCTGTGTTGCCTTGACAGCAACGCGATCGCTCAAAACGCCGTCCTGGTTACGCAGTCGCACGTAGTCGCCGCTTTTGAGGCCCAGGCGCGCCGCTTCGTTTCCATTCAGCCAGATCGAGTTTTCGCTCATCAGGTCCATGAGCAGGGGATTGGTCTGTGTACGGCTGAAGGAGTGCATGGGGGCGCGTCCATACAGCAGGCGGTACGAGCCGGGTGGACCCTCATCCGGGCGCGTGTACTGCGGCACTGGATCGAATCCCGCTCTCTGGAGCTGCACGGAATAGAACTCGATCTTCTTTGACGGTGTGTTAAATGTGACTGGTGCGCCGTCTTCAAAGTAAATTGGCTGCTTCGGGCCCAGGATGACGCCGTCGCGTTTTAGCTGTTCGTAGCTATAGCCCGAGGACTTGACGCGCCATGCGAGGTACTCCTCGATGTCTTTCCACGGATAGTAGGCCCCAAGGCCGAGTTTTTCGGCCAGTGTTTTCGCGATCCACCAGTTCGGCTTCTGGTCGGCCGGAGGATCTACTACCGGCTGGCGCAGCGCGATATATGGCTGCTTGAAAGGTCCCGTGTGCAGTTCATCGTGGCGTTCAAGGTAGATCGATTCAGGTAGGACCACGTCGGCCCAGCCGGCAATTTCGCTTGGAATGGTGTCGACTACAACGAGCAAGTCGAGATTCTGGATGGCGCGGATGGTCTCGGGCTGGTTGGGCAGTGAGTTCATCAGGTTGGTTGAGTAAACCATCCAGCCTTTGATTGGATACGGCCGACCCGTAATAGTGGCCTCGCGCAGGCCGTTGCTGACGCTCTCATCGGCAAAGGGATACCGGTTGCCGGGATTATCGGCCGCGGGCCTTCTGGGCTCCGGATAAGGCGGATAGGGATAGTCGGTGATGCTCATGCTGGCTGGCACCCATAAACCTCCTTTGCGCCCCCAACTTCCCAGCAGCGCATTGAGCAGCGCGATGGCGCGGCTACGCTGCGCATCGTCTCCATACCAGGAGGAGTGACGGCCCGGGTGGACCAGCGTGGCCGGCCGGTAGCGCGCCATCTCTCGCGCCGTGGCACGGATCGCCTCAGGCTCGATACCAGTCTCCGGATACGCCCACTCTGGCGTGTACGGCTGAATGATCTGCGCGAACTGATCGAAACCAAAGCCATACTTGCCAACGTATTCCTTGTCGTAGAGATCCTCTCTGACAATTACATTCATCCACGCCAGCAGGAGGGCGATATCTGTCCCGGGCTTGATGGGCAGGTAGAACTTTGCCTTGCTGGCCGCTACTGAAAACCGCGGATCCGCGACGATAATGCTAGCCCCGCGTCCAACGGCGTGCGCGAACTCCTGCACCTGTGTGTTATGCATGTTCTCTCCGAGATGCGAGCCGATGAGAACGATGCACTGGGCGTTTTCAATATCGGTGCGCTCCGGTGAACTGACGTCGTCGCCGTAGGTCAGTGTGAAGCCCACGTCGCGCGGGCCGCGGCACTGCGCGAATGAGGGCTCGGCGATATTATTTACCCCGTATGCCCGCAGCGTGTGGCGCAGAAATCTTCCGCCGAGACTGTGTGTGAAAAATGCGAACGACTCCGGGCCGTAGTCGTTTCTGATCTTCTGCATCTTTTCGGCCACAAAGTTGAGCGCCTCGTCCCAGGTCACTGCCCTCCACTTCTCTTCTCCCCGCTCGCTAGTGCGAACCAGCGGGGCGCGCAGCCGGTCCGGGTCGAAGTGGGCTCCGATGCCGCCGGTGCCGCGCGGACAGAGACGGCCGTGCGAGAGTGGATCAAGCGGATTGCCCTCGATCTTCCATAGCTTGCCGTCGCGTACGCTGGCAATTGCGCCGCACTCCCAAAAACAGACATTGCAGAACGTGGGCACTGTGCGCACGCCTGACTCGGCTGCAGCACGGGCTGGCTCGGTCAGCCGCGCTGCGTTGCGCAATGCGGACCCAGCGGCAATAGTGCCCGCTCCAATCTTTAAAAACCGACGCCGTGAGATCTGTACCATTGCAAACCTTCTCTTTCAGGATTGCATTTAGATGCAAAGTACATACAGTGATCTAGGTCACCTTTGTTGAGCGGGAAATTTACGGCTCTTTCGAGAACTGGACAAGCTGCTTATCCAAAGCCGCGTTCGCCCAGACCGGTAGCTTGCACCGCGGACTTAGAGAGCTCCGGTAGTTTGGAAAGTGAGCCAGGGCGGCGGCAACCCGCGGCTCGTTGCCGGTATGGCAAGCAAGGCACGCTCCCACAAGCAGGATGCAGCGCTGCTCCTGCAGGGTAAAAGGCCGAGCGCCTTCGCGCGTCGTGGCATTCGGCTGCGGTTCACGCAGGAAACCGGTCCATGCATCCTGCGGCAATCCATCGGCCAGGCTGGCGCCGTGTGCCGGGATGAACCGCCACGCGCCGTTATCTTCGCCGACAACGTATTGCAGCGTGCCGCGCCCATAGCCGAGAGCCGAGGGGTTGGCGTGGCACGAACGGCAGTTCCGGGCCTGGCTCGCCGTGGTGTGCGGCGAGACTGGCGCGTAGAGTCGCAGAGCGCGCGTTTCTGTGCGTGCTCCGGCAGGCAGGCGCAGATCGATGATCATGCCGGGAGCAAACGTGGTGACGCGCTCGACGGTTTTGCCGTCCGGCGCGGCAACCCGTTCGACGCCAAGCGCCGGCGCATCGCCATCCAGTTCTGCAGCCTCTTCCTGCCAGGCGCCTTTGACGAACTTTGCGGAAAGATAATCAAATCCGTCGGCGCGGGAGTCGAAGGAGGTGTGGCAGGTTATGCACTGCGGCGCCCACGCGGCGTGACATGCCTCGCATGTGAGCCGCTGATGCATGGAGCCGGAGCGCGCGCAGGCCGCCGCTGTTGGTTTGGGAATAAGGATCCGAGCCGATTCCACGAGCGCGACGCGTGGCCGGCCGTCGGGGCCAAGAAACACGTTTGCATACTCCGCCGCGCCCGATTGCGAAACCACGAATCTGCGGCCAGGCTCATTGAGCCGACGCATGGCGGCAATCTGCTGCGTTTCTCCGTCGAGTTGCGCATATTCTCTGGTGGGTGTTGCACCTGCAGCGTGGCAATCGTCGCATGCGATCCGGATCGCATCGCCTTCGTGTGCGTGCGCTGCGCCGTCGCTCATTACTTCGGCAGCAACGTGACAGTCTACACAGGTCATGCCTTTCGCAAAATGGACATCGGCCGGATGTTTCTCGAAGATACGGCCATCTTGGAGTATGCGAAATTGCGCAGGCCAGCCGGCCTTGGCTTTTGCGGCGGTCTCGTCAAGCTGGGTTTCATGCCAACCCTCGAAGTTGGTAGAGATGCGCCCGGAGCGGCTGTGACAGCCGAAGCAGGCCTGAGGTGAAACGTGAATGGAGATATCAGGATGGTGCAGGGGTGCGAGTTCGCTGGAACGATGCGTAAGCTCAACCGTGGCAGAAGCATCGTAACGCAGATGACATGCCGAACAGCCGCCTCCGCGGCTCAATTCGTCGATGGGCCCGGGATGTTCCTTGGTGATGCCGAGATGGCAGGAGGCGCAGAGCTGGCGGAGGTGGGTGTCGGCGGGCGAGTGCGCGATTTCGGCCACGTTTTCTTGGGTATTAAGATCGGTGCTTTCACCGAAAACGAACTTGTCCACCGCAACCACCCCGCTCATCGTGTTCATGAGCGAGCCCTGGACGCGTGTGGCGATATCGGAGTGACAGTTGCTCTGGCCGCAGGTACGGTTCGTTGCGGAGAGATTGCCTGGCGTAAGTGTCATCCCCTTGTGCGCAAGCGGGCGGTCGAGCGTAAAGGGGTTGCCGAGATGGCATGAGACGCAGCCCAGCGATTTGGGATCATGAGCGGCGACGAATCCGGTCATGCCGGCATGGCAGACCATGCAGCCCTCGCGCCGGCCGGTTATCAGCGGAACTTTCGTGGCCAGGAGCTTCGGATCGACGGGAAGCAAAGCCCGCCAGGAGACAAAGTTGGTCTTGCCGGTCCAGGTGGTAGCAGGTGTTGTGACCTTCCAGCCTTCGCCGCGAAAGCCGGAGCCTGCTATCGTGAGCACCGTGTAGGCTATGGTCACTCCAGCCAGCGTCCGCCGTGCCGCGGTGCGCGCAGGCAGAGGAAAAAGCGGCAGCAGCACGAGGAGCAGCAGGACGATGAGCCCAAACCACAGGCTGAGCTGCGGCCATGGCAGCCAGTGCAGCAGCTCCTGCAGTCCAACCAAGTACCAGGGGCCCTTTTCGACCGCTTCAGTGCGGCTTCCAAGCCATGGAATCAGGAGTGCCGAGAGGATAGCAAGTGGAGGCAGCATCTGTGCGGCGGTCTGCGCACGGGGCAGAATACGGCGCGCATGCTCCACGGTAATCAGCCAGATCACGATGGTAGCGGTACAGGCGTGGTGCAGGTAAACTGTCCTGAGATCCGGGCCGGAGCCGGTGAGCATGCGCGTCAGTGATGCTCCGAGCCAGGGTACAAGGTTGAGCAGGGAGCGCAGAATGTGCAGCGCCTGCACGGCAGCGCCGTCGCCGCGCAGCAGAAACCCTGAAAGCATGGCGGCAAACACTACGGGGAGCGTGACGCTGAGCCGCCACCAGACGCCAAACGGAACCCGGCTCTCACTGCGTCGCAGCATGTGGTCCACGGTGTGCGCGAGGGTGAAGACGAGAAAGGCCTGTGCCGACCAATAGTGGAGGCTGCGCACAAAAATCCCCGCCGGATTTTTGAGCAGCAGCAGCGCCAGCGAATCGAGTGCGGCTTCGGGTCTGTAGGCAGGCGCCAACAGAACTCCGGTGATCGCGCAGATGACAAAGGCCCCGAACGCGAGCATTCCCAGCGGCGGGGGGCGCCGCCCGGCGTTTTTGCGGAGAGCGTCAGGCCAATTCATTGTTTCTGAACACGATGCGTACTACCGAGTTAGTGCGATCGATTTCGAAGGGCAGCGGCTGAAGGCCGCGCCGTGCGGGACCGCGCACCAGTTCGCCGCGGAGACTGAAGCGGGAGCCATGACAGGGACAGGCAATCTCTCCGCCTTCCGTGCGATCGATGCAGCAACCGAGATGCGGGCAGATCGAGGAAAATACGCTGATCTCTTCTGCGCCGGCCACTAGGATGGCCTGGTCGTAAAAGCGTATCTGGTTGGCGGTGGGAAGGGGAACCGTGAGGATGGTTTCGCCGGTTTCAGGAAGATCAGCTGAGCGCCTGGTCAGACTGTCCATGAGCCATAGCCCGGCGCCGCACAACGTGGCCAAAGCGGTCTGCAACAAGGTGCGACGCGAGATTGACGCGGAAGCTTTCATCTCCGGATCCAGGACGTGCGGCGGTGGTGCTTCTTTATCGCCGCACCTGTCTTCTCAACGGAACCTGCCAGTTACGCCAGAATGCAGTGTTCCATCTACGGAACATGCACGTCAAAAGTTTCTTGCCATGCCAAGGGTGAGAGAGTTTTCATGGATCCGGCTGGTGACGGAGGTTCCTGGATCAGTGCTCAGCGCTGGAGAGTACCAGGGCTCCGTAATGGAATCTTCGAAAACGTGGTAGTAGGCAAGGTTGACGTCCCATCGGCTGATTTCCTCTGAACTCCGCGCGCTCTCCGATGTCCATTAGCCTATGTTTCGGGTTGTCTACAGGTCTGAATCCGGATAGAGCACGCGGTAGGTGCTGTATCCACCGGAGAGATTGCGGACGACGAACCCATTTTGAGCCAGAATCCGGCAGGCATAGTAGGCGCGTTGGCCGATCTGGCAGTTGACCCAGATCTCCCTGGATCGCGGCAACTCATTCATGCGCGCGCGCAACTCGCCTAGCGGAATATTAACCGCGCCGTGAATCGCGCCATCACGGAACTCATGCGGATCACGCACGTCGAGTAGAAAGGCCGAACTTGACCTGAGCTCGGCCCACGGCGCCAATTCCAGGTCTCCGCGCACCGCATTGGCGGCAATCATGCCGGTGAAGTTGACGGGATCCTTGGCGCCTCCATATTGCGGCGCGTAACAGAGCTCGGCCTCCTCCAGGTCGAAGACGGTTGCTTTCATTTGGATAGCCTGGGCAATCACATCGATGCGACGCTCGACTCCCAGTTCACCCACTCCCTGCGCGCCCAGCACAAGACCGTCGGACTTGCGGAAGAGCAGCTTCAAGTGCATGGTCTTGGCTCCGGGATAGTAACCGACGTGGTGGCCGGGATGGAGATAAACACTGGCGAAGTCGCCAATGCCTGCGCGGCGCAGAGACTTTTCCGTAGCGCCGGTCAGTGCCGCCGTCAATCCAAAAAAGCCGCAGACCGCAGTGCCCTGGACGCCGCGAAACTCCGTGTCGCGCCCGCAGATCGCATCTGCTGCAACCCGCCCCTGGCGATTGGCAGGGCCGGCAAGGGGGACCAGTTCCGATTGCCCAGTGATCCAGTTCCTCACCTCCACCGCATCCCCGATGGCCCAAATGCGTGGATCGCTGGTCTGCATGCGGCCGTTCACACGGATCCCGCCGCGGTCGCCGAGTTCAAGGCCGGCATCGAGCGCCAGTTGCGTCTCCGGCCTGACCCCGATCGAGAGCACCACCAGATCGGTGTTGAAGGCTGTGCCGCTTTGAGTGCGTACAATCAGGTCGCCCTCCGCGCCCTGCTCAAAGCCGACTACGCCCTCGCCCAACACCACATCGACGCCGTGGGACTCCAACCGCTGCCGCGCGTACTCGGCCATCTCCATGTCCAGCGGCGGCATCACTTGCTGTGCAAGCTCGACCAGTGTGACCGCAATGCCGCGGTGGCGGAGGTTTTCCGCCATCTCCAGCCCGATGAAGCCGCCCCCGACCACGACTGCCGATTGAGGTTTCCGGGATTCGATCCACGCGCGAATATCGCGACTGTCCGGTACGCTGCGCAAGGTGAAGATTCCGGGCAGGTCGATGCCGGGCCAGGCCGGCCGGATGGGCGCGGCGCCCGGCGAAAGCACCAGCGCGTCGTACGGCTCCTGGGTGGTATTTCCGGTTTCCAGGTTTCGCGCCGTCACGGTACTGCGGTAGCGGTTAATTGCTACCACCTCGTGCCGGGTGCGGACTTCAATATTGAAACGGCTGTGGAACAATTCCGGCGAAGCCAGAAGCAGTTTGCTCTCTTCGTGAATGACGTTACCGACGTAGTACGGCAGGCCGCAGTTGGCAAATGAGACGTACGGCCCCCGGTCGAGCACCAGAATCTCGGCCTTCTCATCGAGCCTGCGCGCACGCGCAGCGCAGGTTGCTCCTCCCGCTACACCGCCTACAATGACAATCCGTTTCCGGCTCATGGCTTCTGGCTTCATCCTCTCGAAAAGTTCAGTCGCGGCTGCAACTATACAGATGATCCTCCCATTTCAGCCGTCACCTGTCCATGCTTTGACGAAAACTGCCGGGACTTGACCGGAGCGCCGGCGATCGCGTCGATCGACGCATCGTGTATCCACGAGCGTGCATTGGCTTCCACGCGGCCTGCTATGACGCGGGTCACACTCCTGCGCGGAGCGCGATCGCCCATAGAGCCAGATCTGTCTAACAGTCCGCCCAGCCGTGACGCCAAACGGCGCGAATAGATGTAATTCGCATCTAAATCATAAACGGGCGGCGGGCATAAAACAACGCCGGGGGTCGCAAAAGGTGTAGATAACATCTAGCTGCATTCCGTGCTAGTCTGACCGTAGTCCATCAAATTCGCTTCGGGTTACTGGGAGGACCGGAATGGCGCGAAAAATCTGCGCGCGGCACGGTAAGAATTATCCTTGCTCGTGCGGCATGGGCAATCTCTACCGGTTTATTGAGCCGGTGCTGCTCCATCTGCTGCAGGTCAAGGGGCGCTCGTGTGGTTATGAACTGTGCGATGATTTGCAGGCGCACGCGCTCACGGATGCCGAAATCGATAAGGCTGCGCTTTACCGGACTTTGCGGCAGTTGGAGGCCAACGGCAACGTGAAGTCGAACTGGGAGACTGGCGGCGGCGGGCCGGCGCGGCGCGTCTATCGGCTGACCAGGAAAGGCGAAGCGCACCTGGAAGAGTGGGCGGTAGTGCTGGCGCACCTGTCGAAGTCAATGGACCGCTTCGTGCGCGAGGTCCGCAAGCCGCAGAAGAAAGCCGCAGCGCCGCGGAGCCAGGCAGCGTAGAGTTTTTCACGGCATGATCCGCAGTCCGGCAGTGAGGTGCCTGCCCCTGCCGGGCTGCATGGGCTCCGCGTTTTTTCCGTGGCCGCGAGCCTCCGGGGCGGGGCAGGATCTTCCTGGGAATTTCCTCTAGGCCGTATCGACATATACACTTTGCAGTTTGGTTTCTAGCTGCTGAAGTGGAAGTATGTCGCCAGGCCGTTATGAATTGAGTGATTTGCAATGGGAGAAGATCGAGGATTTT
>JAKCDN010000049.1 GCA_021841795.1 Acidobacteriota bacterium
GGACTGGCTGCTCAGACTGGTCGACGCCAGCGAGACGCCCGCCGCATCGGAGTAGCTGATCGTGGCCACGCCGCCCGTTCCGTTGCTGTCGGTCGAGATGCCCACCACGCCGCTTCCGCCTCCGGTGGTCGTATCGGACACGCCGGCCGCGCTGGAGATGCCGATGCCGTAGTAGGCGGAGGAGGTTGTGTTCACCGCGGTCAGCGTCTGGCCCGCCGCCGTATCGGTCAGCGTCGCCGGGGCGACGGAGTTGGCCGAGGTCAGGGTCAGGGTGGTTCCCGCACTGTTCAGCGATGCGCTCACGCCGTAGTTGCCGTCGTTGATGGAGCTCTCCAGGGTTGACAGCGTCTCGGCATTGGCCACGGTGATCGTGTTGGTGCCGATGTTCAATACGCCGGCCGCGGTCGGCGTGCCGGTGATGGTGGCAAGCGTGGTTGCGCTGGCGGTGCCGGAGGCCGTTGGCTGTCCCGACAGCGCCACGGTGTCGGTGCCCGTGCCGGAGGCCGTCAGGGTGGCGGAGGTCTGTGCAACGCCGGCTTTGGAGCTGGACGAGGTGAAGACGATGTTGGCGTCATTGGTGCCGGGATTCACGTCGTATCCCGCCGTCACTCCCCAGCCCTGCTGGTTGACGTAGGTTGCCAGGTTGGCAAGGGTGTCGGTCTGGTTGGCCGTGCCCAGCGTGATCGAGTGGCTCACGCCCTGGGAGTCGGTGATGTTGAGCGTGCCCGCAAGCACGGCGCCCTGCGCGTCCGCCTGGCTGGTGTTGTTATTGATCGTCAGGGTTCCGATCTCGCCCACGCCGTCGGTGCCGGCGGTGTTGGCGCCGATCTGCTTGCCGGTGATGATGATCCCCGTGTCGAGGCTGGAGGTCTTCAGCGTGCTGGTCTGCGCGCTCGCGGCGGTCGCCGTCGCCACGGCTCCGCTGCCCGCTGACTGCGCTGTGCCGAAGGAGGCGTTCAGGCCCAGGCCGGAGTTGTTGATGGCGCTGATCAGGCCCTGCGCCGTATTCGCGTAGTTGGTTCCCTGGCCCACCGTGATATTGGCCGTAGCCTGCACCGCGGAACCGCTGGAGCCTTGCGTCATGTACCCGACCGTGATGGTCGTCGTGCCGTTCGTGCCGCCGGTGAGCGAATCGGTCAGTGCCGCATTCGTTCCCCCGTTGGACAGGTCGATGAACACGTTGCTCTGCCCGTTGCTGTAGGACATCTGGCCGTTGGTGTCGCCGATGTTGGTGCTCGACAGGGAGCGGATGCTCAACTGATCGATCGAGGAGCCCGACGAAGAGGAATCTCCGGTGTAGATCGCCGTCTGCGAGTTGAAGACCTGCTCCTGGTTGTAGGTGGTGGTGGCGCCGATGTTGTTAATTTCCGACAGGATCGACTGGTACTCCTGGTTGGCCGCCAGATCCTGCGTCGAGTTCAGCGTGCCGTTCGAGGCCTCGGTGGCCAGCGTGACGGCGCGGTTCAGCAGGCTCGTCACCTGCGAGAGAGCGCCGTCGGCCACCTGCAGAAGGCCCACGCCCTCCGTCGCGTTCGTCGCCGATTGCGTCAGCGCCATCTGGTTGGCCTGCAATCCGTTCACCAGCGACAGGCCCGCCGCATCGTCGGCGCCGGAGTTGATCTTGGAGCCCGAAGAAAGCTGTTGCAGCGTCGTCGACAGGCTGTTGTTCGTGTTGTTGAGATTGTTCTCCGCATACACCGCGGAGAGGTTATTCAAGACACCCAGGGACATGGGGTTCTCCTTGTTGGATGCGGTGATTTGCGGCCCTGCTCCGCCTGCGCCCCCCATCTTGTTTTGCCTGCGGGTGGTTGCTTCCGGTTCCAGGCCGTCGCATCTGGCCCCTTCTTCGGCGCCGCGATTTCGGACTTTATGCGTTCCCCCTTTCTGTCCCGCACAGGACATTTCTCCACCGCCGCTTTTGCATTTTTTAACCTTTTCCCATCCCCGCCGATAACTCCTCCAAAGGAGATTCGCCATGATCGAGTTGACCCGCCTCAATGGCCGGACCATGGTCGTAAACAGCGATCTCATCAAAACCGCCGAAGCCTCTCCCGACACCATGCTCACGCTCATCAACGGAGAAAAACTCATCGTCCGCGAGCCCCTCGCCGAGGTCACGGAGAAGATCCTCGCCTATCGTGCGCGCCTGCTCGCCGTCGTCGCCCGCCGCCTGCAGAACTCCACCGGACTCGAACGCGTCGTCGCCCTCGCCGGCCTCGATCTCCGCCAGGATGCAACCGTACCGGCACCCTGCGCGCCTGCCGCCGGCCCGCGTCGGTAACCGGCGATCTCCACACCCGCACTCAAGGAGCAGAGCATGGACAAGGCGAGCATCGGCGGCGCATTTCTGGCCCTCGCCGGCATCGTTGCCGGACTTCTGATCGAGGGCGGCAACCTGGGCCAGATCCTCCAGCCCACGGCTGCGCTCATCGTCTTCGGCGGCACCCTGGGCGCCGTCCTGCTGCAGTTTCCGCTCACCACCGTGGTCGCTGCCTTCCGCAGCCTCGGCTCTCTGTTCTTCGCGCCCCGCCGCCAGGAAGCCCAGCTCATTCACCAGCTCGTGGCCTTCGCCAACAAAGCCCGCCGCAGCGGCGTCGTCTCGCTCGACGCCGACCTCCAGGCCATTCAGGATCCCTTCCTCCGCCAAACCCTCATGCTCGCCGTCGACGGCACCGAGCCGGCCGACCTGCGCAATATCATGCATGTCAGCCTCGAATCCATCACCGAGGAAGAGGAGCGCCTGCCCGCGGTCTTCGAGTCGGCCGGCGGCTTCTCGCCCACCATCGGCATCCTCGGCGCCGTCCTCGGCCTCATCCAGGTCATGCAGCACCTCGACAACATCAACGAGGTCGGCCGTGGCATCGCCGTGGCCTTCGTCGCCACAATCTACGGCGTCGGCATCGCCAATCTCTTTTTCCTGCCCTTTGCCGGCAAGATGCGCCTGCGCATCCACGCCAGCCACCGCCGCCGCGAAATGATGCTCGAAGGCGTGATCGCCATCCTCGAAGGCATCAATCCCCGCATCCTCGAAATCAAGCTCGCCGGATTCCTCGACGGCGGAAATCCCGTGCCCAGGGAGCGCGCCGCATGAGACGCCGAGTCCAGCGCAGCCGCGTCGGCCATGACCGCTGGCTGGTCTCCTATGCCGACTTCATCACCCTGCTCTTTGCCTTCTTCGTCGTCCTCTACGCCTTTGCGCGCGCTGACCAGAAAAAACAGGTCCAGGTCGCCCAGGCCATCGACACCGCCTTTCACGCCATGGGAGCATTTCCCGGCCGCGCCGCCGCCTCGCCGGCCGCGGCATCCGCGCCGCCGCTGAGCGTCGCGGCCGTGCAGCAATTCCTGCTCTCCGCGCAGGTCAGGGACGACCTCGATCGCATTCAGCACGACCTCGCTCTCGCTCTCGCCCCGGAGATCTCCCAGCATACCGTCGCGCTCGAGATGGGGCGCGACGGCCTCGTGATCAGCCTGCGCGAGGCCGGCTTCTTTGACTCCGGCTCCGCCATCCCCAAACCCGCAGCCCTCCCCGCGCTGCGCCGCATCGCCCGGCGTCTCGGCCCCACGCCCTACGACCTGCGCATCGAGGGCCACACGGACGATGTGCCTATCCACAACCCCGCGTTCGACTCCAACTGGGAGCTCTCTGCCGCCCGCGCCACCCGCATCGCCCGCCTCATCCTGGAGATGAAGACCATCGCGCCTGACCGCATCTCCGCCGCCGGCTATGCCCAGTACCACCCCGTCGCCGGCAATGACACCGCCGAAGGCCGCGCCCGGAACCGCCGCGTCGATCTCGTCGTCCTCCCGCGCGTGCAGCTTGACGTTGCCCCTCCCGGCGCATCTTCCTCCGGTCTCTGGCGCAGGGTCACCGACGGCGATTGAAGGCCGCCGGGCGCGCGGCGTGAGCGCCATTCCCGCGTAGCCGTATCCTGTGGCCGCGGCACGCCGGCCGGGGATTGCCTGGCGCGCTCCTCGCACGCCGCTCTCGCGCCGCGAAGCGCAGAAAAGCCGCCAACTCCGCTACTCCACCCCCAGCACCTTCACAATCGCGCGCTTGCGCCGCTGGCCTTCGAACTCCGCGTAGAAAACGCGCTGCCATGTGCCCAGATCGAGACGGCCGTTGGTCACCGGCAGCGTGGTCTCGTGATGCAGCAGCAGCGACTTCAAGTGCGCGTCGGCGTTGTCTTCGCCCGTCTGGTGGTGCTTGTAATCGGGCCGCGCGGGCGCTAACTCCTCCAGCCACTTCTCGATGTCCTCAATGAGCCCGCTCTCGTGATCGTTGACGTATATCGCCGCCGTGATGTGCATCGGCGAAACAAAGCACAGGCCGTCTTTCACGCCGCTGCGGCGGACAATCTCCTCAACCTTGTCGGTGATGTGCACCATCTCGCGCCGCTTGCGCGTTTCAAACGTCAGATATTCTGTGTGGCTCTTCACTGCAAAATCTCCTTCGCCATGCCGCAGCGCGGCAAAATTCCTGCAAACCCTTATCCTAGATGAGCCGTGAACTCCCGCCCTGCATCCGATCCCGCGCAGCGTCTGCGCCGCATGCACGACTCCCTGCTGCGCGCCTACGGCCCTCAGCGCTGGTGGCCGGCCAGGACGCCGTTCGAGGTAATCCTGGGCGCGTACCTGACCCAGAACACCGCGTGGAAGGCCGTGGAGCGATCGCTCGCCAATCTCCGCGACGCCGGCGCTCTCACAATCGACGGCCTGCGCCGGGTTCCCTTGCCCAAACTGCGGCGGTTGATTCAGCCGTCCGGTTTCTACATGCGCAAGGCCCCGGCGCTCAAAGCGTTTGTCGCCATGCTGGACCGGGAGTTTGATGGATCGCTGGACAACCTCGCCGCGGTGCCGTCCCCCGCGCTGCGCCGGCGGCTTCTCGATCTACCGGGCGTTGGCCCCGAAACCGCCGATGCGATCCTGCTCTACGCGCTCGGCCACCCCGTCCCGGTCGCCGATGAATACCTGCGGCGCATCGCCGCGCGCCACCGCTTGCTCGATCCGGCTCCGGGCCGCGCCAAAATCTCTTACAACGAGCTGACCGCCCTCACGCTGCGCGCATTTGCCCGCGATCCCGGGCAAGATCACGCGCGGCTTTACAACGAGTTTCACGCCTTGACTGTCGCCGTCGGCAAGGCGCACTGCGGCACAGCCCCCCGCTGCCGCAACTGCCCGCTCGCTGCGGATTTGAACCACTGTCCCGGGTCGCCTCTTAGCGTAATCTGAATGCATCATGAGTCCAACACCGCAACAGCCCCAGGTGAATCTCACCCAGACTGCCGATTACCGCGAATCCTATGCCAACAGCGTGCAGGTGCGCGTCAGCGTATGGGACTTTCAGCTCGTCTTCGGCCTCGCCTCCAGTGAGACCCCGGATCAGGTGAACATCCGCAACCACCAGGCCATCTTTCTCAGTCCCCAGCAGGCCAAAGCCTTATGGAACGTGCTCGGGCAGAACCTCGCGCAATATGAGCAGGCCTTCGGCGCCTTGAGCCTCGAGCCGAAAAGCCAGGGCTTTCCCAGCGGCCCGGTCAATTAGCCCATGATCTTTGGGCCGCCCGCTCACCCGGCGCGAACCGCTTGGCGGCCGTTCAGTCCAATCGTTCGCGCCACCCATGCAGCGCCGCCCGTAGCCCGGCGCATGCACACACTCACGAGCTGAAAGCTGCTTTTCAAGGAGCGGGCTTTTGCGCCTCAGCAGAATCTTCAATCCGTGGCCCGATGCGCCGCTCCCGCTCTGGATGATCTTTCCGGTCATCTTCGTGGCCCTCTATCTCTCCCACATCACCCTCCTGCGCCTGCCCTACTACTGGGATGAGGCCGGCTATTACATCCCCGCGGCATGGGACTTCTTCCGCACCGGCTCGCTCATTCCCACCAGCACCCTCAGCAACGCCCATCCGCCCCTGCCCAGCGTCTACCTGGCCCTCTGCTGGAAGGCTTCGGGCTTCTTTCCTGACGTTACCCGCGAGGCCGTGCTCCTGGTGGCCACCCTCGGCTTGCTGGCGGTGTGGCGGCTCGCCATGCGCCTGGTCGGCGTCGCCTCCGTCGCTTTCTGGACCGTCCTGCTCACCGGCCTTTATCCCATCTGGTTCGCGCAGTGCACGCTCGCACACGCTGACATCTTTGCCGCCGCCTGCTCCCTCTGGGGGCTCAACTACGCGCTCCCCGACCGCGATCGCAAACCCTGGGCCGCCGCGCTCTGGTTCGCCGCCGCCGCTCTGTCAAAAGAAACCGCCATCGTCATCCCTCTTACCCTGGCCGCGCTCAACCTGGCCCTGGCATGCAAAAGCGCCGCCCTGCGCGCGCGGCTCCTGCGCGAGGCCGCCTGGCTCCTGAGCTGCGTGCTTCCCCTCGCGGCCTGGTACGCCTATCACTACGCCAGAACCGGCTTCATCTTCGGCAATCCCCAGTTCCTGCTTTACAACGCCCAGTCCACCCTCACGCCGCTGCGCATCCTGGTGGCCTTCGGGCACCGCCTCCTGCACCTCACCGCGCACATGAATCTCTTTGTGCCCGTGGGAATGGCCCTGGCCGCGCTGCTCCTCGATCCCCGTCCCGGCGCCGAGGGACGCCGGCGCGCCTCGCTGGCTCCTCTCGTCGCGCTGCGCATCTTTCTGCTGCTCCTGGCCAATGCCTTGCTCTTCAGCGTTCTGGGCGGCGCGCTGCTCACGCGTTATCTGCTGCCCATGTATCCGCTGGTCCTGCTTCTGGCCGTCACCACGTTATACCGCCATGTGCCTTACTGGTTCGGGCTCGCGCTCCTGTCCGCGGCTGCCTTCATCGCCGCGCTCTTCGTCAATCCGCCCTACGGCTTCGCCCCGGAAGACAACCTCGCCTATGCCCACGTCGTGCGCATGCAGCAGGCCGGCATCGCGCAGCTCAACAGGCGCTATCCTGACGCGGTGGTGCTCACCGCCTGGCCCGTGAGCGACGAGCTCACAAAGCCCGAGCTCGGCTACGTCAAAAAGCCCTGGGACGTCTTCTCCATTCAGGACTTCACCGCCGCTGAGATCGCCCGCGCCGCCGCCGAACCTGAAAAGTACTCGGCCGCCCTCGTCTTCTCCACCAAATACGATCCGCCCCGTCCCCTGCTCAGCCTCGGCGGCGAGGCCCTCGACGAGCGCTACTTCGGCCTCCACCACGATCTGCCGCCCGAGCGCATCGCCCGCGAGCTCAACGGCACGCTCGTCTGGGAGCGCCGCGACGCCGGCATGTGGATCGCCCTCATTCGCTTCAACCGCCAGGTCGAAGCCAGGCTCAACCCGCTCCCCTGATTTGCGCCGGATCGGCTGCGTCCCGCGCTGCCCTCTGGCGTGCGGCAGGCGTCATGGGCGAAAATAGCCCTGCCATGACCAAGCCTACCCGCCGTCATTTTCTCCGTCTTGCCTCCGCCTCTACCGTTGCCGCGCTTGCCGGGCCCTCCAGGGTCTGGGCTCAGGCAGCTCCCGCGTCCGGCCGTTCGCGCGTGCTCATCGGCTCCCATGGCGACCATGGAATTCTCGTCTACGACTGGGACTCCGCCGCCGGAACCCTCACGCCCTCCGATGCCCCAGCCAGCGTTCCCTCCGTGGCCTGGCTCGCCGCCACTCCCGCTCCGGGCGCCGGCAAATACATCTTTTCCGCCTCTGAGCTCGATACCTTTCAGGGCCGGCCCACCGGCGAAGTCGCCAGCTTCCTGTGGACCCGCGGCGGGCTGAAGCCGCTCTCGGCGCGCAACTCCGCCGGTACCGGCACCTGCCACGTCGCCGCCGACGCCACCGGCCGCATGCTTCTCTCCGCCGATTACACCGGCGCCAGCGCCGCCAGCTTCCGCATTCACAATGGCGAACTCAGCCCGGCCGTCTGGACCCAGCACTTCACCGAGCACGGTCCCAACCCCGTCCGTCAGCCCACCGCCCACGCCCACTTCGCTTCCTTCTCGCCTGACAATCGCTTCGCCTACATCAACGACCTCGGCGGCGACTCCATTCATATCTACAGGCCCGATCCCGCAACCGCCGCCATGTCGCCCGCCGGGATCTATCGTGCCCAGCCTGGCTCCGGACCGCGCACCCTCCACTTCCATCCCAACGGCCGCACCGCCTACTCCATGAATGAGATGGCCTCCGCCGTCGATATCCTCGACTGGCATAAGGACGACGGCGGCCTCACCTTCGTCCAGCGCGTCGAACTCATGCCCGCGGACTACTCCGGCCCCACCGCCACCGGCTGCGATACCGTCATCACCCGCGACGGCCGCTTCGTCTACTTCTGCAATCGCGGCGACAACTTCCTCTACGCCTTCAAAGCCGACTTCGCTACCGGCAGGCTCACGCCCATCAGGCGCTCGAACTGCGGCGGCAAAACCCCCCGCAACTTCACCCTCGATCCCACCGAGCGCTGGATGCTCGTCGCCAATCAGGACTCGAATCTGGTCAGCATCTTTGCCCGCGATCCAAAAACCGGCGAGCTCGCCGACCAGGGCAACAGCGTGGCCGCGGAGATCCCCATGCGCATTCTCTTCGTGTAAGCCCGGGCCGGATGCCGCTTCGGGCGCTACCGCGTGACCGCCGCGGGCACCTTCGGGCCCACCAGAACGCCGTCGTCCAGCGACGCCGCCACCAGGTGGTCGCCCGCCGCGCGAATCAGCGAGATCTGGTATCCCGTCTGCCAGTAGACCCAGGTCATCGTCTTGGGGTCGATGCCGTAGATCATGTCGTTCGTCTGGGAGCACACCAGAACCCGCTTCGACACCGGATCGTACGTCAGGTCGTCGATCTCCCGCAGCGGCATCCTCTCCAGCCAGTACCACGTCTTGCCCAGATCGCGCGTAAAGTAAACTCCCTCCCGCGCCCCCAGCCATAGCGTCCCCTCGGGCGAAAACGCCACCCGGTGAATATGCGTCAGCATCGTGGGCATTCCCAGCGGCCACCACGTCTGCCCGGCGTCGCGAGAGACCACCACCCTGTCGTCGCGCGCCGCCGCCACGTCGCTTCCGTGCGTCGCTACCGTCAGATAATCGCCCTGGCCCATCACCGGTCCGCCCTGCCACGTCACGCCGTTGTCGCGGCTCGTGATGACCCCATACGTCGTCGCCGCCACCCAGACCTTCCCCGAGGCGTCGATCGCGTTCACCAGGCTCTCCAGTTGAATCACCGGCGCATTGACCTCTTTCTCGATGTTCACCTTCGCGCCGCGCAAGCGTTCGGTCGCAGTCTTCAACAGCGTATTGGCAATGGCGTTGCGTGGCTGCCAGGTCGGCGCGGACCCCTCTGCGCTGCCCGTCGCCGGCGCGGGGTCTGCGCCCGTTGCCGGCGGATCGCCACCGCCCAGCACGAAGATGCCGTGGCTGGTCCCCGCCACAATTGCGCCGTCCGCCGCTTGTCCCAGTGAGAACACATCCCGGCCGTCCAGGCCGCCGGCCACCTGCTCCCAGTGCCCGCCCGAGTCGCTTGAGCGGAAGACCCCGCCGTACTGCTTGTCGTTCACCACGCCCGCATACAGCCGCGTCGGATCGTTGCGGTCCACCAGCAGCGCCGCAATCTTCCGCTCTGAGATGCCCGCATTCGACTGCGTAAAGCTGCGCCCGCCGTCGCGGCTCGACAGCACTCCGCCCCGGTCGGTCGCAAGCAGCACCCGGTTCGAGTCCGTGGGATCCACATAAACGTCGTTCACCACCACGTCGGACCCGGTCATGCGCTCAAAGCTGTGCCCGCCGTTCACGGTCTTGTAGAGCCCCTCCGTGGTGCCCGCGTACACCACCTCGTGGTTCTCCGGATCCTGCATGATCACCCGCGTGCGCCGCGCCTCGTTGGGAATGCCCTGGATCTTGTGGAACAGCAGTCCCGCGTCCTCGCTCTTGTAGATCCCGCTGCACGCGCTCAGATACACCGTGCGCGGACGCATGGGATCGACAATGATTGAAAACACGTCGGAGTCCACAATCAGGCCCTGCTTGATATTCCGCCACGTCTTGCCCCCGTCCGTGGTCTTCCACGGCAGGTGCCAGGTGCCTGCGTACACCGTCTCGGGGTTGTGCGGATCGATGGCCAGCGACTCGATCTCATGAATCTCGCGGCTCCCCGGCGGGCTGATCTGCATCCACGTCGCCCCCGCATCCGTTGACCGGAACACCCCCCGCAACGTCCCCGCGTACAGAACATTCGCGGCGGACGGCGCCTGCGCCAGCGCCTGGATCGGCTGCCCCTTGAAGAACGCCGTCTCCTTCCACGTGTGGCCGGCGTCGTGGCTGGTCCACAGACCCCCGTCCGTCGTGTTCTTCCACGCCCCCGCATACACCGTGTTCGGGTGCGCCGCGTCCACAACAATGTTGTCGATCACAAAGCCGTCGCCGCGGCCCAGCTTCGCCAGCCGGCGCCAGCTCGCTCCCTCGTCAAATGACTCGTACACCCAGCTGTTGGTGGTCCCTAGGTACAGATGCTGGGGCTCGCCCGGCGCCGCCGTGATCGAGCGCGCATCGCCGCCGTCGGGACCAACCACTCTGAATCCCGCTTGCGCGCGCAGCGATGGCAGAAAAAGGAAGACGATAAGAAACAGCACCGCGTTTGCGCTTCGGCGCTGGCTCAGGGGAAACGGCCGCGAACAGTTCATCGAAACAGAAAACTCCCAGGCTTCTGCTTCCAGAATAGACAATCGCGGTCCCGGAAGGCGAAACCTCAGCGCGGCGCGGTGCCGGGTTCGACACTCCGGCGCCGGCGGCAGGGCAGGGAGCTGCTCTTCGCCTCCCGCGTCCGCGTCCTCCGTCTCAGAGCCTGAAGTAGATCCCGATCATCGGCTCCGCGGTGTGCGTAAATGCGTTGGTCGACGAAAAAGCGTTCAACAGGTCCGGCGCCTTGTACAGATTGCCGCGATACTGCAAACGCAGACCGATATGCGGCAGCAGCCCCCAGTCCAGCCCCGCGCCGTACACAAAAACCGCCTTGGTCGATGTGCTCGTCTGGGCGGCTGCGGTGGACGTCGAGCAGAGCGGGTTCAGCAGCGCGCATTGGATTGTCGTCTCCGTGCCCCCCGTAGGCACGTCAAGAAGCACGCCCACCCCAGCCAGGGCAAACGGCCGCAGGTTTGACAGTTTGACCGAAGCCACCCAGTCGCCCGTTATCTCATGCGCATTCGATGAAATTGCCGCCGTCGTGACCATCGTGCAGTTCGATGAGTCGGTGCAAAACCCCTGCGTCGCCGGGATGACCTGACTGGTCGTAATCTTCTGGTTGGCGCGGTTGAAGGAGTAAGTGGCCTCATACCCCACCAGAGGCTTCGCGATATGCCGCAGCTCGAACATGCCACCGGCGGCGTTGGCCGGGCTCTCTGCGATCCCGTTCCCGCTCGTTGACTGGTTGAACGCCCCGTACAGGCTGGCCGCCACATCGGTCTGCGCCCAGCTTGCAGTGCTTAGAAAAGAAAAGAGAAAGGCGATTGAAAGATAGATTCTGGCCCGCATCGTTTTGATCCTCCTGATCGTGGATTTTGCCCGGGACAGGCCATTGCCGCCTGCCGCCGCGCTTCCGGTTCTTCTCGGTATAAACGCTGAAACTCCACCCGAGTTGTTCGATCGTTCCGCCGTGGTGGATTGCCGCCGAAGGCCGCTCTTGTCCGCGCCGCCTGCTGTGCGTACAGCCTGATGCGGCGGCGCCTATCCTGCAATCCGTGGCGGGCTGCCGCTCTCGTCCTGGCGATGAGGTCTTGGCTCTGTCTTCGCGCTTCTTCCGCGACATCAACCGTGCGATGGCCGGCTTGGGATAAGCTCGGCCCGTGCCGCGCGTCGGCTTGCTGCGTCCTTCCGGACTTGCGTCCGGGGCGCGGCAATGCGGCCTCGCTGCGGCTGAAAGCTTAATCCACGTTCAGGGTCTTCAGCAGCGCCCGAGGCTCGTGCTGGATCTTCTCCTGCAGCAGAGAGATCGCATACAGCAGTTGTTCCGGCCGCGGCGGGCAGCCCGGTACGTACACATCC
>JAKCDN010000050.1 GCA_021841795.1 Acidobacteriota bacterium
GTCCACTCGACGATGCCGTAGCCGAGAATCAACGCGCCATAGATGACGAGCAGGACACCGATGAAGAACCAGATTGGAATTCCCGAACCATGCATAGGTTTTTCCTTCTCTCTCACGAACGGATGCGCGGACCGCGCGCATCGCATGCCTCTTACCAGAACAAGATGTTGAGGACGGCGAAGACGGCGACGGCGATAACCGCCCACAACCACTCGCGCTTGTACCACGGCGCGGGCTCTTCGGCGGGCAGTTTGGTAGCGCCGTAGACGAGGCCCTCGAGCTCGGCCTCAGGGCGCGGCCTGCCGCACAGGCTTACGATCACGATGACGGCGGCGCTGAAGAGGAAGGCCCAACCGGCGCGAAAGACATTTTCGGCCATAGGCCTGGCAGCGTCGGAGAGGGCGACGTACTTGAGATTCGCGGGGTTGAACTTAACCCAGAGGAACAGGCCGCCCGAAAAGACGATGCCGGAGAGCAGTCCGAGGAAGCCGGCCAGGCGGGTGGCGCGCTTCCAGAACATGCCGAAGAGGATGGCGGCCAGAAGAGGGGCGACGAAGATGGAGAAGAGAGCCTGGACGTAATCCATGATGCCGTGGAACTGCTGCACGAGGTAGGCGGCGCCGATGGAGACGAGGACGCCGATGATGATGGAGAGCCTGCCCACGAGGACGTAGTGGCTGTCGGTTGCGTTTTTGTTGATGAGGGGGCGGTAGATGTCGTAGGTCCAGACGGTGGAGAAGGCGCTGACGTTGCCGGCCATTCCGCTCATGAAGCCGGCGATGAGGGCGGTCATGCCGAGGCCGAGGAGACCGGGCCCCATGTAGCGCACCATCATGAGGGGCAGGGCCTGATTGTAGGTATGCAGTTCAGCGCCAGGCGCGCCGCTGAGGATCTTCTGCTGGTAGGCGGGAGCGAGGTTGGTTCTGGCCATGGCGGCCGAGCAGGCCGACGCATCATCGAGCTGACCGTTCACAGTGGAGCAGGCGGCAACGACATCTTCGCCGACGAGCTGGCGGCGGCTGCCGTCGGAGTTCTGCAGGAGCACGAGCCCGAGGAGGCCGGGAAGGATGACGATAAAAGGCGTCGCCATTTTGAAGAACGATCCGATGATGGGAGCCATGCGGGCGGCGCGCAGATTGTGGGCGGCGAGCACGCGCTGCACGACGAGAAAGTCGGTGGTCCAGTAGCCGAAGCTGATGACGAAACCGAGGCCGAAGACGATGCCGGTCCAGTGCACGCCCATGGGATTGGCGGAAAAGCTGCCGGTATCGCGCCACAGGTGGAAGTAGCTGTCGGTGCCGAGGTTGGCGAGGATGCGGGCTTTCAGCCCGTTCCATCCGCCGGCCTGGACGAGTCCGAGGATGGGAACCAGCAGCGCCCCTCCCCAGATGAGCACGAACTGGAGAACCTCATTGAAGATGGCGGAGCGCAGCCCGCCGAGGCCGACATAGACGGCGACGGCCACGGAAGAGACGATGATGGAGAAGTTGAGATCCCAGCCCAGGACGACCTTCATGACGACGGCCATGGCGAACATGTTGACGCCGCTCATGAGGATCATTTCCAGCGCGAAGGCGATGGCGGCGACGCTGCGGGCGTGCTCGCCGTAGCGCAGGTTGAGGTAGCCGGGGACGGAGTGGGTCTTGGAGACGTAATAGAACGGCATCATCATCAGGCCGAGGAAGAGCATGGCGGGGATGGCGCCGATCCAGTACCAGTGAGTGGCGAGGATGCCGTATTGATAGGCGGAGCCGGCCCAGCCCATGAGCTCGAGGGAGCCGAGATTGGCGCTGACAAAGCTGAGGCCGGCGATCCAGGCGGTCATTTCGCGGCCGGCCATGAAGAACTCTTCGCTGGTGTTGGAGCGGCCCTTGAGATAGAAGCCGATCCAGAGCACCATGGCGAAGTAGATGACGATGACGGCGACGTCGAGGGCGCGCAGATGGGCGAGGGGTTGTGCGCTGAAGAGGAGCAAGGCCGGCTTGAAGCCGGGGAGCGGGGCGGCGAAGGCGCGAGAGAGCAAAGCGTACATGAGCGTCACCTTGGGCGGCGAGAGTGCGAATGCGGGGGCGAAAGACATCCGCCCTTAAGTAAATTGCTTTACTCGCACACCTGTCAAGAGTAAATGCGGCCGGCGACGGAGAAATCGGCTGAGCGCGGCGCAGGCCGGGCGAAGGCAGCGGGCAGCGTCGAGGCAGGTCGCAGGCGGCGCGAGAAAGCGTTTACCCGAAAAAATTGTACCATGCGGCGGGATCGAGGCGCGAGATTTCGCGGAGCGGGTCGGCGGGGCGCCACGGGAGGGGTTATTGGCCCACAACCATGATCTGGAAGCTGTCGCGGATGGGATCGAAGCGCAAGGTTCCGATGCCGCCGGGGCGGCTGATATCGGCCCCGTGGAGATCGGTGACGAGGTAAACCTGGCCGCTCGACGAATCGACGGCAAGCGTGCGCGCGCGCTCCATGGTGGAGAGATTCTGGATCACGGCGTAGCTGTCGGTATTCGCGTCCTGACGGACGATGGTGAGGCTGCCGTAGCCTCCGCCGTTGGCGGAGTAGATGAGGCCGCGATCGGCATCGTAGCCGATGACGTCGTCGCCGGGCCCGGTGACGAGGGCGGCCACGACCTGCCCGCCCGACGAGTCGAGAACCAGCAACTGCTGATCGTTGCAGGCGGCGAAGATGCGCAGGTCTTTGCCGTCTACGGCGAGGCCCTGAGGATGGGCGCAGGAGGACGGAAGGGGGATGGTGTGAAAGAGCCCCGCGGAGCGCTGGATGCCGGACCAGTCAAAGGCGACGGGGGCATCGGATGCGGCGTCGGCCCGGATCGCAATCTGACGGCGGGCCGCATCGGAGATGCCGGCCGCATTGAGGCCGGCAATGTGCGGAGGAACGATCTCAGAGTGGACGTTTCCGTTGCGATCGACGCGAGCGGCGATGGCGGAGGCCGCGGTGATGTAGACGTGGCCGTAGGCGTCAGGCTGGGCAAAGCGGAGGTCACCGTCGAGCATGATGTCGGCAATGAGGGTGTTCCTGAGCGCGTCGATGACGGCGACATGGGACGGCCCGGTGTAGGCGGGAAGGCGGGGATGGGCGGCGTTCGCGGGCGATGCGTGCGAGGCCGTCTGCGACGGGTCGCCGGGCTCGGCGAGGCTGGCGCCGCAGACGGCAAAGACGAGCCGGTTCTGGGGCTCAAAGGCGATGGAGCGGGGCGAGCAGCCGATGGCAACGGTGGCCAGGACGTCGAGGCTTCTGCGATCGAAGACGGCGACCGCATCGGCGGGGCCATCGCTGATATAGCCGAACGAGCCGGAGTCATCGAGCGCGATGGCGTGGGCCTCACGGAAGCCGGTAATCTCGCCGACCGCCTCGCCGGAATCGACATCCACCACCTGCACGGCGTGGCCGTGGGCAATGTAGAGCCGCTGGGCCGTGGTGTCCATGGTGAGATAGTCCCAGTTGCCGTTGCCACCGATGGGCCAGGATTTTTTGATGTAGAAAGGGGAGCTGGGCAGCGCCGTAGCGGTGGGAATGGGAGCCACCTGGGCAGCAAGCGGGAGACAAAGCAGAAGGCAAAACGGCAGAGCTCCGCTCATGGCGCGCGGCTCCTTTACGTGATTGGACGTACAGGATTGGATTATTGCTCACATTACTCGTTGACGGCGGAGACTTCATGCAGCCATCCGGGGGCCTTGAGCAGTTCGCGCGGGCGGGGACCGTCGGCGGCGCCGACGAGGCCGTCGCGCTCCATGAGATCAATGAGATGGGCGGCGCGGCCGTAGCCGATGCGCAGGCGGCGCTGCAGGAGCGAGGTGGATGCCTTGCCGAACTCGAAGACGAGGCGCACGGCGTCGTCGAACATGGGATCTTGATCCTCGGCATCGGGGCTCTCGCCTTCAACAGCACCGCGCTCGTCCCTGGGGGAATCGAGGAAGCCTTCGACATATTCCGCGGCGCCCTGATTTTTCCAGAAATCGACGACGGCGGCGGTCTCTTTTTCGCTGACGTAGGGAGCGTGGAGACGCATCAGGCGGCTGGTGCCCGGAGGCAGGAAGAGCATATCGCCGCGGCCGAGGAGCGCTTCAGCCCCGTTGGTGTCGAGGATGGTGCGCGAGTCGACCTTGGTGGCGAGGCGGAAGCTGATGCGGGTGGGGATGTTGGCCTTGATGAGGCCGGTGATGACATCGACGCTGGGGCGCTGCGTAGCGAGGACGAGATGAATGCCTACGGCGCGCGCCATCTGCGCCAGGCGGGTGACGGATTCTTCGACGTTGGCGCGGTCGAGCATCATGAGATCCGCCAGTTCATCGATGATGATGATGATGTAAGGAAGCGGCTCCTCCTGCTGCTCGGCGTTGTCGAAGAGCGAGGGAGTGGAGCTCTCGAAGAGCTTGTTGTACTGGTCGATGTTGCGGACGCTGCGGCTGGCGAGGAGCTTGAGGCGGCGCTCCATTTCGCGCACGGCGTTGCGGAGCGCGTTCGCGGCCAGCTTGGGCTCGGTGATGATGGGGGTGAAGAGATGGGGGATGCCCTCGTACATACCGAGCTCGACGCGCTTGGGATCGACGAGGATGAGCCGCACCTGCTGGGGGGTGGTGCGATAGAGGAGGCTCATGATCATGGCGTTGATGGCCACGGACTTGCCGGAGCCGGTGGAGCCGGCGATGAGGACGTGGGGCATGGAGGCCAGGTCGGCGGTCACGATGCGGCCGTTGATGTCCTTGCCCATGGAGAGCGTCAGGCGGGAGCGGGAGCGGGCAAAGGTCTCACTCTCGATGACGTCGCGCAGGTGAATGGTTTCCTTCTCATGATTGGGCACCTGGATGCCGACGGTGCTTTTGCCGGCCATGCGCTCGATAAGGATGCTTTCCGCACGCATGGCGAGACAGAGATCGTCAGCGAGGCCGGTGACGCGCGAGTACTTGACGCCGGCTTCGGGCTTGAACTCGAAGGTTGTGACCATGGGCCCGGGGTTGATCTGGACCACCTGTCCGCGGACGTCGAACTCGGCGCATTTTTCGACGAGGACTTTGGCCTCATCGCGCAGTTCGTCCTCGCGCACCGACTGCGGTCCATCACCGGCGCTGAGCAGGGTGCTGGGAGGCAGTTTGAAGCCGCTGACGCGCTTCGGCTCGACGGCGACGGAGTGCGATTCAGCGTCGGCGCGGCTGTGAATGGCAATGGCATCGGCGGGCTGCGGGCTGGGAGGCAGCGAGGCCGGGCGGGGATCTTCGCGCTGGGCGACGGCAGGCCGCTCGCCGGCCCAGGGGTCGGCGGGAGACACGGGCTCGACGCGCGCGGGAGCAGGCTGAGGGGCTTGCGGCTGGGCGGACGCCGCGGCCATTTCGGTCTGGGAAGCAGCAGGGATGGCGGACTCGGCAGCACCCTGCTCCCAGATGCTGGCGCGCCGGCGGAGGACAACGGGCTCGGCAACCCCGGAAGGCTCCGGCTGCGCAGGCTGCGCGGAGTGCGAACGCGCCTCGGCGCGCCGGTAGGCGGGGATCTCGTCAATGGGGTCCTGGCTGGACGGACGCTTGCGGGTAAAGAAGGCGAGGAGACGATTCGATCGCCGGGCGGGGATCGCAGCCTCGAACTCCGGCGGGGCGGCGGGATCGAACTGTGCGGAGTGTTCTTGATCCTCGCCCTCGACACGCAGCCTGTGACGCCGGGCGTCCATCTCGTCCTGTTCCTGGCGCAGATCGCGGCGGCGCTCACGCCACTCGCGGAAGCGCGCCCAGCGCTCGGCGAGGGCTTCGCGAATGACGGCGAAGCTGAGGTCGGAGGCAAAGTAAAGTCCCGTGGCGGCCAGCGCGAGAGCCACGACCCATGCGCCCTGAATATTGAGATAGACCACGAGCAGCCCGGCCATGAGGCGTCCGGCGACGCCTTCGATCGGGACCACATGCATCCAGCGCCAGTGCCAGGGCAGAAGTCCGAAGACCGCGGGCAGGAATGCGAGGGCGAGGATGGAACCCATGCCGCGCAGGATGGGAGAGCCTCCGGGGCGCGAGCGCATCCAGGTCGAGCCCACGCCGCCCATCCAGAGGGGGATGAGAAACGCGGCCAGGCCGAGCGACTGCAGCAGGAGGTCACTGAGGTAAGCGCCGAAGAGGCCGATCCAGTTTTTGGGCGCGGCGGCGGCAGCGGCGGCGGTGTTAAGGGAGGGATCGGCGGCGTGATAGGAAGCCAGGGCGAGGAACAGAAGCAGGGAGACCAGCAGGAGCATCATCCCCAGGAAGATGTTCACGGGGCGGCGGCGCGTGGGCGAGAGAACGATACGGATGGGCTTCATGAATAAGGGCGGCGCCGCGCACCGGCAACCGCGCGATACGGAGCAGCGGCCGGGGAGCCGGCAAAACGTCCCAGAGCAACTTTCATTATCGGCTTTCGGGCAAGCGGAACCGGTCCCGTGGGGACCGGGGGGAATCACCTTAACCACTCCCTTGCCGGACGGGCACAGGCTCAGGCGCCGATGAACCTGGCGCCCCAGATGAGCAGGGCGATGCCGAAGAGGATGCGGTAAATGGCGAAGATAGTGAAACCGTGGCGGCGAACCCAGGCCAGGAACCACTCGACCACGCCGAGGGCAACGATGAAGGAAACGACGGTGCCGATGAGGAGAACGATCCAGCGCTCGGAGTTCATGACCACGTGGGGCGCGATGACGCCGGCAGTATTGTGGGGGTGAACCTCTTTGAGGAGATCCCAACCGGTGGCAGCGATCATGGTGGGGATCGAGAGCAGAAAGCTGAACTCGAGGGACGAGGGGCGATCGAGCCCGGCCAACTGGCCGGCGGCGATGGTGGACATGGAGCGCGAGGTGCCGGGGAAGACGGCCGAGAGGGTCTGGCAGAGGCCGATCCAGACGGCCTGGGGCAGCGAGATCTCTTCAACGTGGGTGGTTCGGGGCTCGACGCGATCGCTCCAGGCGTCGACGGCCCACATGACGATGCCGCCGATGAGCAGCGCGAAGGCCATGGCGTCAAGGCTGCCCAGGTTTTTCTCGCTCCACTTGCGCAGCAGCAGCGCGGGCGCAGAGGTGAAGGCGAAGGCGACGATGGTGAGCGAGATGGGATGGGTAAGCCAGTTGCGGTCGCCGCGGTCGCCCTGGGGGAAGGTGCGCAGAAAGCCGACGATGCGTTCGAGGAAGAGCAGGCAAAGGGCGAGGATGGCGCCGACCTGGATGACGATGGTGTACATCTCCCAGTATTTAACGTCCTGGAGACAGGCCGCGTTGGCGGCAAGACAGGCGCTCTTGTCGAGAGGAAGCTTCATGAGCGCTTCGGCAATGCGCAGGTGCGCGGTTGAGCTGACCGGCAAAAATTCGGTCAGTCCCTCGACAATTCCCAACAGAACAGACAACAGGTAGGGATTCAAGCAAGCTCCTGAATTTCGTCAACTGCGGATCGCTCGGCGCAGGTGCAGCGCGGCCGGCGATACAGATTCAAGGTCAAGGGGGCACGACCGGAGTCGGGCCGAGAACATCCATTCGTTTGTGGAACCTAACAGAATACCGAAAAGCCGTGAAAAGCGACGGGGCCCAGGGCAAACAACCGCCGGAGGGCAGGCGCTCATGCCGAGTGCGCTCCGCAAACGGGGCGGCGGAGACCGTGCCCTGGATGCGAAGCCCCTGGGCGCAAGACTCCGGCAAGCCTGCGGCCGGAAGGAGCGTATTGACAGCACACGGGAATATCCCGCCGGAGCGGCAGGCAGGGGAAAACCGCAAGCGGCTCACTCCCTGTCGATGCCGAAGACAGGCACACCCTCATCCAATTTGTACACCAGCGCACCCGCTCTGTAGGAGTAGTCGGAGTCAGGAAAGTGCGTCTTCATCTGACCGGCGATGGTGCGCGCCTGATCGCGGGCCTCGGCGCTCTTGCGGTCGTCGCGATCGGCGGTAAACATGTTCGCGAGCACGGCGAGGCGGTAGACGGCATTGTAGAGAGCCAGAGGGGTGCGCGGGCCATCGGGATACTGATCGGCATAGCGGATGTAGATTCCGGCTTCCTGCGCGGGGCACTGCTCGGAGCCCTGCCATTCGCCGCAGAGCTTGTTGTCGATGAGGTCAAAGGCGGCCAGGGCGGCCCATTTGGTGCCGGGATAGTACTTGACCACCTTGCGGAGGGCATCTTCATCCATCTGCCGGCGAAAGGCCGGATCCCGCTCATGGGACGAGGGAAGGGTGGCAATGTCGGCGCGCTGGATCTGCCACTCGATGTCGGCGGCGCGCCAGGCGGCCTGGGGAACGAGGGGCGATTTGGGAAACATTTCAGTAATACGCCGGTAGAGCAGGCGGGCGCTTTGCGCTGCATTGACGGGTCCGCGGGGATCAGAGGCGGCCGCCTCCTGATTGGCGGCCGCGCCGAGGAGGATGGCATCGCCGTTGGGGGTGGTTTCCTCGACGACCCCCCTGGCCTCGATCCAGCCGGAGATGGGCGGCGCAGATTGATTGCCGCCGACCAGAGGCTCGTCCTTGTCGTCGTGCATCTCCTCGATGTCGGTATTGGCGTAGACGCGCAACCAGGAACCGCTCTTTTCCGCGACGACCAGCTCGCGGCCGATTTGCACCTTGTCGACCTTCTGGGCGCTGGTGGAGGGTGTGATGTAGAGCCAGGTGGCGCGGAGGCAGGTGGCGCGGGGGCCGGCCATAGGCTTGACGAGCTGGGGCTGGGCGAAGACGACCTGCTCCACCGCCGCGGCAGAGGCCAGCACAAGCAGGAAGAACAGGAAGCGAGAGGCGGCAACGGAGGACTTCATGGCAGGCAAAATCCTACACCAACGACGTTACGGGAGGCTTTCGGTGAGCACCTCGGCGAGCAGGGCGGGATCGACGTTGCCGCCGCTGACCACGGCCACGGCGGCGCGGAAAGGCGGAAGCCGATGGGCGTGGAAGAGCAGGGCGGCGGCGGCGACGGCTCCGCTGGGCTCCGGCAGCAGGCGGGTGGCGGCGACGATGGCGCGCATGGCGGCGCGTATCTCGGCTTCAGACACGGTGACGATGCCGTCGACGAATGCCTGGAGGTGGGCGAAGTTGCGCACGCCGACGCTCTGCGTGCGGAGGCCGTCGGCGATGGTGCGGCTGGTAAGCTCGGCGGGCCAGGTGACGATCTTGCCGGCGCGAAAGCTTTCGGCGGTATCGGCGGCGAGCTCGGGCTCACAGCCGAAGACCATTGTCTTCGGGCTCAACTGCTTAACCGCCGCGGCCACACCACTGAGGAGTCCGCCGCCGGAGACGGGCGCGACCACGAGATCGACATCGGGCATCGATTCGACGATCTCGAGGCCGCAGGTGGCCTGGCCGGCGATGATCTGGTCGTCATCGTAGGGCGGGATCACGATGTAACCGTGTTTGCGCACCAGTTCCTCGGCCATGGCGAGGCGCTCGCTCGAAGCAACGCCGACATCGACGATCTCGGCGCCGAGGGCGAGGGTTGCGGCGCGCTTGACGGCAGGGGCGTTGGAGGGCATGACGATGACGGCTTTGGCGCCGACCTCGCGGGCGGCGTAGGCGACGCCCTGGGCATGATTGCCGCTCGAATAGGTGATGACGCCGCGCGCGATCTGAGCCGGCGAGAGCTGCAGGATCTTGTTGGCGGCGCCGCGAATCTTGAAGGCGCCGATGGGCTGGAGGCATTCGGCTTTAAGCCGGATCTCGACGCCGGTTCCGCGGCCGGAGACGCCGGGAAAATCGGCGCGCAGCAGAGGGGTTTTGACGGCGACCGGGGCGATCCGCGCGGCGGCGGCGCGAATGGCATCGAGGGAGACGAGGGATGGCGATTCCGATTGCATGGGTTTTGGTGGAACCCGGTCCACACCATCAGTATCGCCGATGGGAGCTGCGCGGGGGCGGCTAAGGGCCGGGGCGGATACGGGCAGGGACGGACGGAAGCAGGATCGGGAGCGCCGGGCAGGGGCTATTCGTAGGCAAGGGCGTCAATCGGATCCTTGCGCGCGGCCATCCATGCGGGATAGAGCGCGCCGCAGATGGAACTGGAGATGGCGATCAAGGCGACCCAACCGAGCCACGCGGCGGTGAGGGCAAAGTTCTTGGTGGGAAAGAGATGATAGATGAGCATGCGCACGCCGAAGGTGCCGGCAATGCCCACCACGACGCCGGCCAGGGCCAGCACCAGACACTCGCGCAGAAGAACGCCGATAATCGCCGGCTTTGAGGCGCCCATCGATTTGAGAATGCCGATTTCGCGGGTTCGCTCCAGGACCGCGGTGTACATGGACTGGAAGATGACGAGAAAGCCGATGATGACGGCGATGCCGGTGACGATTTCGAGGGAAAGGTTAAATCCGGGGATCTTGTCCGGCGTCATCTGATCGAGCCAGCTATCGACGGTGGTGAGGGTGTTGTTGCCAAAGCCGGGGGTGGAGCGAATCTCCTGCATGACGAGGTCGTTGTTGGCGGGGCTGTCGCACTTGATGAAGAAGACCGAGGCCTTGTCGCCGGCGTCCATCAGATCCTGCATGGTGGCGAGGGGAATGAGCTTGCGGCCGCCCTTGCCCGGCTCGACGATGCCGGAGATGCGGAAGGAATGCTCCATCACCTTCACGGTGTCGCCGACGGCGTAGGGTTTTCCGGTGGCCTTATTGATGGTGGCAGCGAGGACGCTGTCAACGATGACATCGTAGGGTCCGGTGAATTTTTGGCCGGTGATAAAGACGAAGGGCTTGAGTCCGTTAAAGGTGTCGTAGTCGATGCCGTAGAGGATTTCGATGTTGCCGCTGGTGTTGAGATGCTCGATGGCGGGCGAGACCGCGGTTACGTGAGGCAGGCGCAGGAGGGCGCGCATGTCGGCGACGGGCATTGAGGCGCTGCTGACTCCGGTGAACATGCTGGCGTTGGAGGGAAGCAGCATGAGGTCGGCGCCGATGCCGTTGGTGCGTTGTTTATTGTCATTCAGCAGGCCCATGAAAACGGCCACGATGGAGAGGATCATGATGACTTCAATGGCGACGGCAAGCACGCTGATGATGGAGCGCACGGGACGATGGAGCAGATTGGCGAAGATCAGATTGTTCATCTCGACCGGGTTCGCGACCGCGCGAACGCGGGGCAACACTGTTCACAGGGTAACAGCCGGGACGAGCGGCAGGAATGGGTTTGCGGGGCGAAGCGCCCGGGGCGAGGGCGCGGACCGGCCGCGGCGGAGCGGATCAGGAGTTGGCGGCCGGGCGGCGGGATGGGTTCAATCCCCAAGACATCCCCCAGCGGCTGAAGCCGGGACGGATTTTGCGCCTTGCCTGCGGCACGGCTGAAGCCCGTGCCCTTTCAAAACCGATCCCGCTCGCAGTTCAAAATCCAAATGCGATGGCCCTGGAGACGGGGGTGGTCTGCCGATTGACCCACCTTGCCAATTCCCGTAGACTTAATAGTTGCGAGGGATGCGGCTCGAGCTGCCTTCCGTACCGCATCATATTCCCTGAAAACAGCAGCGCAGCGGATGCATGGCGCTGCCCTGCTCTTCAGGTTTTGGAGATTGAAGCGAAACCATGGCAAATCACGTATCGGCGCTCAAGCGCGCCCGCCAGACTGAAACCCGAACCGAAGTAAACCGCGCGAATCGCAGCCGCGTGCGCTCCAGCCTGCGGGCGTTGCGCGAGGCGCTGGCCGAGGGCGACGTGAAGGCCGCACAGGATCAGTACCGGGTCACGGTATCGACCCTGGATAAGGGCGTGCAGAAGGGCGTTCTTCACGCGAACACAGTTTCCCGCTACAAGAGCCGCCTGAATGCGCGCCTGAAGACGGTGGCCACTTCAACCTCACCGGCAAAGGCAAAGAGCAAGAAGAAGTAGCGATCACGCGGCAACCTAGCCATGATGAGCCGGGCGATATGCCCGGCTATTTCGTGTTGGCCGCACGGGATTGACCGCCTGGAGGCGCCAGTTCCCCGCCCATGCGGATGGGTGCGGCGAGAGTGTAGCGCAAGGTCGTGG
>JAKCDN010000051.1 GCA_021841795.1 Acidobacteriota bacterium
AAACCGTGCCGTCATAGGCCCGCGCATCCGACCATGATTCCAGATAGTGCGCCGCTGGAATATGCCAGTGCGCCTGCTGACCGGTCTCGTTGCAATGCAGCCCCAAGTGCGCAACAGTGTTTACCCCATTGAACGCCGCAGCAAAATTCAGATCCGCCGGCGAGTCGTAGAACGGATTGGCATTCAACACCACCAGCCAGTCCACCTTGCCCGCATTCATGTCGGCAATCAGCGTCTTATAGTCGCCAAACTGATCGCTCGGCAGCGGAATCGCCGGCTCGGAGCCGGAAAAAACCGTCTTGCCCACGTTGCCAAGGGCGTTGTTGATAGCGAGCGCCAGCATCGCAACCGACAAATCCTGATACAGGCCCGGAATCACCACACACTTGCCGGCATTCGCCTTCAGGTCTTTCGCCAGCGCGGCAAGAAACTTCTGTTGCTCGTCGGTCCACGCATACGCCGGCGCATTCACGCCCGCCACGCCCAGAGCTGCCGCCAGCGCTGCCGCAAATGCAGGAACCTCGCTCGCACGCAGTCCCAGCCGATGCTCGGCCTTCATCCCCGTCGTGGTCGTCGAGCTCTCCACCGCATACAGCCGGTTCATGCCGTTTTCCGGCTGTTTGCGCCGAGCTGCGTAATCGCGCACCAGCTTATGGAAGCCCGGGTAGCTCGCACCCGACAGAAAATCCGCATCCAGCGACACCAGCACGTCTGCCTGGCTCAGGTCGTACTGGACGTTCATTCCCTTTTCCAGGAAGGTTCCCGCAACCGCCGGGTCATACTGCACCAGCTTCGCCTTGGGCCATGCCTTCTGTACCTGCTGCCACTGCCGCGCCAGCGTCGGAGACAGGATCGTCGAACTCAGAAAGTAGATTCCCGTGCCGTCCTTCGTCGCAACCACCTTGTTGCGCAGAGCTTCGGCAAACTCTTCCCACTCTCGGCTCTCACCCTTGTACGTCACATGCTGCGAACGGTCCGGATCGTAAAGGTCGAGCAGCGTCCCTTGCGTATACGGATCCGAGCCGCCCCGGTTATAGGCGTGCTCCGGATTCCCGTCTATCTTGATCGGACGAAACTCATCGCTCTTCACCAGCAGTGGCACCGCACCCGTCGTAAACGGATTTGCCGTCGCAAAGTACATCGGCTTGCCCAGCACCAGATCCTCGGGCGCCTTCACATAGGGATAAATCGGCTCATCGGGCTGCTTCGTGCAACCAGCCAAGCCGGCCAGCGCCATCGATGCCCCCATCAGCCGGAGAAAACCGCGCCGCGAAACCGGATCCAGCCATTCCTGCGCCGCCGCGGGAAACTCGCGCTCCACTGCCGCCTGAAACTCCGGCGTACCTGCCAGCTCATCCAGCGAGCGCCAGTACTTCTTGCCCTTTGCGCCCTTCAGATCCTGCCGCACCTGCTCAAGCGTCATCGCCTCGGCGCTGGCTCCGGACTGCGCGTAGATTGCAGGCTCCGCACCGCACGCCGCCGCGCCCAAAGACTCCCGAACCTCAGACCCCGAGGGATTCTTCTCCGCCACTCGCATCTCCGCCCCGCTCCCGCTCTTCCGCATCTCGCTGCTCATCGGTGACACACCTCGCAGCTTGAAAGATCCTTCGGCGGGCGAATCTTGTAGTGCACCACCAGAAACTTGCCCAAATCCTCCTGGCTAGTGAACTTCCGATAGACCGGAGCCACCTCAGGCACTGCCGCCGCCACATCGCCCGCCAGCCCCTTTGCGCCCGTCGCAGGCAACTCCAGTGAGGCCATCTCGGCGTCCGCACCGCCCGGATTTCGGGTCGTACAGTTCACGCTCTGGGCCGTCGGCACCCCGGCCTTGCCATCCGCCGCAGCGCACCACACCGGATGATCCGTCGTCGGACCCTCCCAGGCCATGTTGTAGATCTGGCTCGTCGGCCGCAGATTCTTCGCCGGATTGCGATGGCAGTTCAGGCACCACTCCATCTGCAGCGTGTTCTGCGCGTACATCAGCGGCATTTCGTCAACGCGCCCATGACAGCTCGCACAGCCTATGCCTTTGTTCACGTGAATTTCGTGACTGAAATACACAAAATCAGGCAGATCGTGAACTTTGATCCAGGGGATTGACTCGCCCGTCGCCCAGCTGTGACGCACCGGCTCCAGCAGCTGCGCATTCGTCCATATCTGCGCATGACAGTTCATACACGTGCGCGTCGGCGGAATGCCCGCGTAACTCGACTTTTCCACCGTTGTATGGCAGTACTGGCACTGCAGGCCTAGCCCCTCTACGTGATGCCTGTGGCTGAAGGGGACCGGCTGCTCCGCGCGCTGCCCTTGCCGAGTTACCCACGGCGAGCGCTGCAGTTGGTCGAGCGTAACCCCCAAGGCAATGACGATCAACCCCGTCAACACCAGGCTCATGCGAGCCAGTGCATTGGAGCTGCGGTCGAAGATTTGTGCCATGAACGAATCCCGGTTTAACTACCGTTGTGCATGTGCCGCGTGTGCTGGCGGTCACATGGGTGATGTACAAGAAGCGTTCGTCGATAAAACTCTAGTGAGGGACAGGGAAGCCCGAAATTTCAATATAGCGCACGTTGACCGCTCACAACACCCCCGCGCACCAAAAATATTCAAAAAAGATTGTGGGAATTGCGCCGGTAATCCCCTGAAAAGAAAACCTTTTGTGATAAGCAGTTTTCACGGGAAATACCCACCTCTCTCCCCGCACGCTTTGTACCGGGAGATGAGATGCCGACAACGAAAATATCACGCCGCATCCACAACTCGCCAGTGCGGCCTTTGCGCCCGCCTCCACCGCGCGTTGCTTTGTCCTTCAGCGCACACGACCTGCATCGCGTCCAGACCCGGCATCGGCACGCATGCCCTGGCCCGCATTCGCCACCGGCACAAAACACTCCCGGCCTCAAGTGAATGTGACATTGCCTGGCCAGGACCATCCGGCCTGGCCCAGCCTGCGACAGGTATGCGCCGTCATGCGCCTTGCGACGCGCACGTTCAAATGTGATTCAGAAAAAGCCGCAATCCCGTTCGCGTCCCTCAGGCGCCCCGGCCACCCGTCGTCTGCCAGTGCTCCGGCGAAAGCGTCACCGTCGCGCAACCGAACGAATAGTTGTACCAACCATGTTCCGTCGTCGGGGCGGCAAAGAAACCCTCCAGGTTCAGTCCTGAAGCCACCTTCGCCACAAACGATCGGCTGCCGTAGAACAGCGTGAAGAAGCTGTCCCAGTCCACCGTGAACAGGAACGAGTGGTCCGGCGCAAGCAGCGTTCCGCGCTGAGGAAACGGGATCGCCCCGCGGTAGAGTTCCGTAATCGGCAGCGCCGCCACCGGATCCGAGTTCAGAAACTCGGGCACAAAGATCAACTCGTCGGCGCCAGCAGCCACAAACGTATGCATAAGGTCCGGCTGCAGTAGCGGCTCAAATCGCCCTTCCGTCGGCATCCACACCGGCTGCGACCCCAGATACTCCTTCAGCTCGTCGCGCCCCGCCGCATCCGCCAGGTGGTCCGTCAAGGATCCAATCGACGTCAGCAGCGCCTGGTTGATGCGGGCACAAGCATTTAAACCCGTCGCCTCCGCAACCTCGGTCCAGGGAACCTTCTTGCCCTGCGTCAAGATCTCCAGGTCGCTCGGATAATATCGCCGCGCGCTCCAAGATAGTTCCGCCGGAACCCGGACGAACGGGTGCAAAACCACAAACACACACTCGAACATCCCGCCGTACGCTTCTATCAGCGGCTCCGTGTATAGCGGATAGGTGAACTGTTCCGTTCCCATTTGCAATGAATCATAGCAAATCGGAACGCGCTAAACGGCTATTCCTGATCAGCAAGGGCCCGCGGCTGCCGCCCATCAGGCTCCATCTGTGTAGCCCGTGCGTCCAGCCGGAAAGGCAGAACCGCGCCTTCGCGGCCCGGCCGGCCTATTGCGCGCTGCGGTCCGCGCCGCCACACCCGCCATCGCCCCGCCCTGCGCAGCATCCGCAGCAATCGTCAGGAAAACTGGCGTTCGAGCCCTCCGGCCAGCCAGCGATCACCAGAAAGACGTCCAGCACAAACAGCCCGATGGCAATGTCGTTGAACAGTGCCGCTTCCGGCCACTGCGGCCAGAACTGGTTCGCCGCCCAGAACAGAAACGCTGCCGCCACCAGCAGCGCCTTCGCCAGTTCCATCGCCGTGCGGCGATGGAACACCTGGAAGGCCACGTAGGCCGGCGCAATCATCGCCAACGGAAACGCGCTGAAAACGATGTGGCTGTCCTTCGGAAAAAGTTGCGGCGCGACGTCCTCAAGATAAAGCAGGGCCACGCCTGCCAGCGTGGCCACTCCCAGGCTCAGTGGAATCAGCCGGCGCCATCGTTCGCTTGCTGTCTGCACAACTTTATGATCCTTCTCCACGCAAAAAGAATGTATAAAGATCCCGCCGCCTGCTCCCGCACTCTGATGCGCCCGCATCTCCCCATCCCGCATCGCGCATCGGTTAAAATGCGTTTAGGCGTCACCACCGTTCTCTCGAACTCCTCCATGCGCGCAACCCGCGCTCCGGCATTCATTGCTTCGTCTTTCATCCCCCAACCGGCCGGACTGGACATTCGTGTAGAACGCTACAGGAGAGAATGCGCATGAAGTACGCCGGATTGCTGGTCATGCCAGCCGGTTTCTTTCTCACTCTAGCTGCGCTGGTGCTCTTCCCCGACGCTGCGCGCCGTCTGGCGTTTGTCCTCTGCGGCCTCGCCGTCATTGCCCTGGGCCTCGTCGTTGCGGTTCGCGGCCACATGCCCATCCGAGGAGCCGGACGCCCATGACCATGCCCGCCCCTGTCCTCGACGACACTCTCTTCGCCCTCACCTTCGCGCTCCTGCTTCTCGCGCCTCTTGCCATTGCCGGTGTCGCGCTCATCAACACCGGCCTCGGCCGCTCGCGCTCCGCCGCCCAGGCTCTCCTCGGCAGTCTCACCCTTGCCTCCATCGCCGTTCTCGTCTTCGCCCTTGTCGGGGTAGCGCTGGCCGGCGTTATCTCGCCCGCCCAGTTTGTCGTCCACGCTGCCGGAAAGCCCTGGGGCCTGAGCGGGCTTGGCCCCATTTTTCTTCATGGACTCGCCGCTGCCCCACCCCACGCACAGCTCGCCCTGCTCTTTCAATGCATGGCTGTCGCCATGCTCGCCATGATTCCCTGGGGCTCCGGCGCCGATCGCTGGCGCCTTGCCGCAGGTTGCGCCTCCGCGGCCATCCTCGCCGGCATCCTGTTCCCGCTGCTTGCCCACTGGATCTGGGGCGGCGGATTCCTCGCCCAGCTCGGCGCAAACTTCGCCCTAGGCGGCGGATTCCTCGACCCCGCCGGCGCGGCTTCCGTCCATGTCCTCGGCGGACTCTCGGCGCTCGCACTGGTCTGGATCGCAGGACCCCGCCGCGGTAAATTCCCCCGCGAGGGCCTGTCCACCGCCATGCCCGGCCACAATGCCGTCTATGTCCTCTTCGGCTGTCTGCTCGCGCTCGTCGGCTGGCTGGCCTGGAACGCCGCCGGAGCCGTCCTCTGGCTCCAGGCTCCCCTCGCGACTCTGCCCATCACAGCCCTCAACACCGCCCTCACCGCCGCCGCCTCGCTCGTCGCCACCTTGTCCGTCACCCGCATCCGCTTTGGCAAACCAGATGCCAGCCTCTGCGCCAACGGCTGGCTCGCCGGCCTCGTCACCTCCTCGGCCACCGCCGCCGTCGCCTCGCCTCTTCAATCCATCTTTGCCGGAGCCGTCACCGGCATCTGCACCCCGCTCCTCGTTGAACTCCTCGAACTCGCGCTCTCCATCGACGATCCCTCCGGCGCTATCGCCGTCCACGGCGTCGCGGGGCTGTGGGGGTTGGTCGCCGCCGGCTGCTTCGCGCCGCAGTCCGGCCAGTTCACTGCCCAGTTGCTCGGCGTCACTGCCCTGCTCGGACTCATGCTCCCGCTTATCTACCTGCTTTATGCCCTGCTCAATCGCGTCCTCGCATTCCGCGTCGACCCCGATGGCGAGCGCATCGGCATGGACCTCCACGAGCTCGGCGGCGGCGCCTATCCCGAGTTCGTCATCCACCGCGACGAATCCTATAGGTAATACGGCCCGCCGCCGCCGGCGTAACCAGGAGTCGGATCGGCCTGCGCGCCCTACCGGTGCGCCAGCAGCATCATCACCGCGAACAGCACAAGCGGAATGAGCATCAGCGCCGCATAGAGCGCGAGCCTCCCGCCGCTCAGTCCCATCCGCTGCCGCAGCCCCGGCCGACGCGCATCTTCTTCCACGCCCACCAGCTCCTGGTGCTCCAGCTCCCACGCCATCTCCGCCGCGGTCGCATACCGGTGCCGCGGATCGCGCTCCATCGCACGGCAAAGAATCTCCTCCAACTGCGGCGAGATTGCCGTATTCAGCTCCCGCGCCGGTCGCGCATCGTTCAGCACCCGCTCGTTCAGCACCACCAGCGGATTCGTCCCCGTAAACGGCGTCTGCCCCGTCAGCATCTCGTACAGCATCGATCCCAGCGAGTAAATATCGCTGCGCTGATCTCCGCGCTGCCCCTTCACCTGCTCCGGCGAAATATAATCCGGCGTGCCCAACGCCGGCGTCAGCGCGGTCTGCGTAATCCGCCGCGCGTCTTCCTTCAGCGCAATCCCAAAGTCGATGATCTTGATCCGGTCCCCATCCTGAACCATGATGTTCTCCGGCTTCAGATCCCGGTGCACCACCCCGTGCTTATGCAGATTGTCCAGCGCATCGCAGATCGACACCGTTAGCCCGATCGCCCGCTCCACCGGAAGCCTCCGCTCCTCGTTCAGAATCGATCGCAGCAGCCGTCCATCCACCCACTCGATCACCATATACAAGCGGCTGCGCGCTTCTCCGTCATACGTCTTCACCACACCGGGGTGGTCAATCTCCTGCCCGATCGCTTCCTCGCGCCGGAAGCGCTCCAGCAGTACCGGATCGGCTTCCATCTCCGCATGCGGCACCTTCACCGCCACGGTTCGACCCGTCGTCAGGTCCGTCGCACGGTACAGCGTCGACATCCCGCTGCGCGCAACCTCCGCCTCCAGCAGGTAGTGGTCCAGCTTCTCTCCGACTGCCATTCTCGTCGTCACTCGATCCAGCATCGCAACTTTGAGTCTTGCATGCAAAACATAAGAATTTCGCAAGGAGACCACTTGCCGTCCATCGCACACCAACCCGCTGCCAGCAGCTATCATAGTTTCCGGCATGCCCACGCAATCGCACAGATTCGCTACGCTCGTCTTCCTCGCCTGCGCTCTTTTATCCCCAGCTGCCCGCGCCATACACGCCGAAAAAACCCATCCCCCCCGTCCCAAGATTGATGCCCTGCCGCCCCAGGACACCGGCTTCCTCAACCGCCGCGTCGAGCTTCACGGCGTCACCTACCGCTTTCAGGTCTATCTCCCCGAGGACTGGCGGCGCGACGACGGCAAACTCTGGCCCATCATCCTCTTCCTCCACGGCCGCGGCGAGCGCGGATCCGAGGGCATGTGGCAAACCCAGATCGGCCTGCCTGAAGCCGTGCGCAATCACCCCGACCGCTGGCCATTTGTCATCGTCATGCCCCAGTGCCCCCTCGACGCTCACTGGACCGATCCCGCCATGCTCAAAATGGCCATGGCCGCCCTCAATCAGGAGTCAGCCGAGTTCCACGGCGATCCCAATCGGACCTACCTTACCGGCCTCTCCATGGGAGGATACGGCGCCTGGGAGCTAGCCAAAGCCCATCCCCGTCGCTGGGCCGCCATCGCCATCGCCTCCGGCGGCATATTCTGGAGCTACGACCCCGACCGCTGGCAGCAGGCCGCTGTTCTCCCCGCCGAGTACGCACGCGCCATCGGCCGCACCCCTATCTGGCTCTTCCACGGCAGCCTCGATCCCATCGTCGCCCCACGCCAGAGCCGGCTCATGTTTGACGCCCTCAAGTCCACCGGAGGCAACGTCCGCTTCTGGCTCTATCAGGGCCTCCTCCACGATTGCTGGACTCGCGCCTACGATGAGCCCCGTCTGCCGCTCTGGCTCCTCGCCCAACATGCCCCGGCCGCTCCCGACAGCCTGGCTGAGTTCCTCATGATCCCGCTATATCCGCCGGTCATCCGCCTCACCGCCGCGCAGCTTGACGCCTTCGCCGGCCAGTACCGCGAGCCCAACGCACACGGCATCACAACCATCTTCCGTCAGGGAGATCAGCTCTTTGAGAAAACACCCACCGGCGAGCTCATCGGCCTCGAAGCCGAGTCGCCCTCAGCATTCTTCCGCCCCGGCGACCTCACCGGCGCGCGCACCGTCCACATCATCTTCGAGCGCAACTCCGCAGGCGCAACGGCCGACTACATCCTGCGCGATAACCGCCACGAGGAGCGCTGGCTCAAACTCTCCAGCCCCGCGGCCCATTAACCCGCGCTCACCGCACACGCCATCTCCCGCAGCCCTTCAATCCGGGTATTGCCCTGGGATCGATCGACAGGGAACCATCGCCGCATGCCATCGGGATGAGCCACACCCTCCGTCAAAGGCAGGCACGGGCTGACAAAAAAACCAACACTGGCCTGTGTTCCCGGCCAGGCATTAGACGCCTCCGCCGCATTTTTTCATGCAGCGGAGGTGTCACCGAAGTTCGGATTTATTTGAATCCGAAGTTCAAGGAAATGATGTACTCCCGCGGGGCGCCCGGATCCACCAGCGTATAGCCGCCGAAACTGGTGCCAAAATAGCCGCCGCTGGTGATGTACGCGGTCGGATTGTACTCGCGGTTGAACAGGTTCTCGATCCCGAACGAGAGTTTGATCGGAACATTCTCGAGGCGTCCGGGCAGCAGGCGGTTGATCGTTCCGTCGGTATTGAAGTTGACAACGCCGTAGCCCGGCATGGTCTGGGTCGTGGGCGCATTGTTGACGTTGCTGAAAAGATAGCGGGTGCCAACGTATTGCCACCACAGGCCCGGGGTGAGGTTGAAACGGTGATCGCCGGATTTGTAATCCGTTGTAATGCCGACATTGGTAGAGTACTTGGGGTTGTTGGAGATGGGGAAGCTGGCGAAGTTCAGGTTGGATCCGCTCGGAATGTAGGAAAGGAAATAGTTGTGTTGAATGATCGCGTTGCCGTGAATCTGCAGGTAGTGGACCGGTGCGTTGTCAAAGTTGATGGAAACGCCATTGTTGACGCTCGAAGCCAGAGCGACGGCAGCAGGCAGACTCAGCTGTGCGGTCTGGGTAACGACGTTGACGTTGCTCAGCTTGTCGTGGAAGTAGGTCGCATCCAGAGAGCATTCGCCCAGAAACGCTGCCGGGCACTTCGTGATAAGGAAACCGCCCTCCATGTTCTGGCTCTTCACGGCCTTTAACTGGGCGATGTTGACACCGTTGGTTGCTCGATTGGCTCCGAACGCAGAGTCGGTAGGGTTCTGATACGTAATGGCGAAGTTGCCATGCAACGTGAGCCAATTGGTAACCAGCCCTTGAGCCCCAACAGATGGAGCCGTCTCAAGAAAGTTCTTGTGCGTGGACGGGGCAAGCTCGTTGTCATTGGCGGCATTGCCGGAGGGAAAGTCAGTCAGCCCCGTGTTGTAGTAGTCCGTGCGAAAAAGCTGCTCCGCCACACCAGGCGTCACAATCAGTCGGTCCTTGAAGATGCTGATCCGGTCCTGAAGATAGAGGAAGCCATAGTCGTTGTACAGACGGTCGCCGTTGAAGAATGCCGGGCTGGTTTTGCTGGTGCCTAGGGCAGGGTTAAACAACGCCACGGGGTTGTGGTAGTCGCCATGCATCCAGTATCCGCCGATGGTCACTGTATTGTGCGCGGAGGTAACGGCCATGGAGCTGTCGTTGCCAATAGTGTTCGAGGTAGGGTCGTACCACTCGTGACCTACGGTGTAATTGGGCCCGTAATAGTTCACAACGCGATTGTGCAGCCGATAGCCATGGCGATACCACGAGGACGAATTAAAGGTCACGCGCGGCGAGATCGAGAGGGCCAGCTTCCCGTAGAGAATGTCGCTCTGGGTTCTGATTTGCTTGGCCCACACACTCTGCGCTAACGACGAGTAAAAGCCGCTCGTGGCCTGACTGTAGTACTGCGCATTGCCGGGAACTGCCGTGCCCGGCTGGGAGTCCGGCCCATAGAGGCCGGTCGTCGTTACCGCATCGCCGTAGTTGCTGTTCGACGCGGGCGTGATAGGGAGAAGCGGGATGAAATTGGGCCGAAATTCGGTGTTGCGTCCATGGTAGTACGCAATGCTGAAGGTGCCGTTCGAGAATTGCTTCAGCACCTTGGCGTGCGCGGCATAGCCCGAAGAGGGAGCACTGAATGTCGGAATGCCCGTGGTCCCCACGCGAAATGTGTCATTGGCCGCATAACCGAATGCCAACAGCCCCGCCCATCCGTTGCGCATACCCGAGTTCGCTACAAAGTGCGTGATGGATGTGTTGTAGCTGCCGTAGTCGGTGCCAAAGGTGATGGTGCCGCCAGGCGTCGTCTTGGGCTGATAAGGCATGTAGTTCACGGTGCCGCCAAGGCTGTCAAACCAGCGATTCGACGGCGCACCCGGACCATAGTCAACATTGATGTCCGAGATCATGTCGGTGATCGGAATCTGCGTGGTCTGCCACTGGCCATTGTTCGCGATCATGTTGTTCATCGGAATCCCGTCGAAAAGAAAGGCGATTCCGTTGCGCAGTACGTCGCCATTGACGCTGCTCCAGCCGCCCTTCACGCCGCGGACAACAACTTCGCTGCGAGCCGTTGCCGCAACCCCGCCGTAGCCGTAAACAAACACTCCCGGCGCCGCGGTGAGCGCCTGCGCCGCGCTGCCGAACGGACCCGCAACCCCGCTGATTTCCGCGCGCGAGATCGTTGCTTGCGTCACCGAGGTTTCCGGGGATCCTTCCGCTGTTACCGTCACCGATTGCACCACCGACTTGGTGCGCAGCGTCACGCTGAAGTTCAGTTTCTGCCCTGATTGCAGGCTGATGCCGCTCTGCTGATAATCATCGAATCCCTGCAGGGTAATAGTCAGGCTATAGACACCGGGTAAAAGCCCGCTCAGTTCAAATGCGCCGTCTGGGCCGGTAAGCGAGTTGAGAATAGTTCCTGTTTGTGTGTTTCTCAGCGAAACCCGTGCGCCGGCAACCGGGGCTCCACTCACATCGGCCGCAACGGCATGCAGCGTCGCCGTGGCCTGGCCAAGCGCAGGACGAGAGAACAGTAACGTGGAAGACAGCAATACGAGTGCAGTCATAAGACTGCTCAACACCTTCATGAGGATCCTCACTGAATGAAATTGTGTGCTGCGCTTACGGGCAAACTGGGTTGCGCGCTGAAAGTGGAGTGGCCCAATCAGTTCACGGCGGAGCGCGCGCAGTGAATCTGGCCGGTTGCGGGAAGCAGGCATGCCAGATTCGTATTCTTAATTTGTGCTGTTGCGATTCCTTGAATCCGCGATTAAATCTCTGCTGCCGAACCGTATATTTCGAGAAAAATCAAAGTTTCTCTGCTAGGATGACGCTCTTGTCATCGTGGCGTTACCGGGCAGAAAGAATCCACACACCGAGTTCACCTGCGTTGGCGCTGAGATAACCATAGATATCTGTGCCCCCACGGAAACTTCCGAGGCTTTGTGTGTGTTGGGATTGCTGAAAAGAATGTCCGTATGGTGCTTGAACCGAGGGGCGCGTTTCGACGATCAAGCGTCGGAATCGCGCTTTGGCGATCCGCTTACTGCCCACCCGCAGAGGCTCCCGGAACCCAGGCTCCAGCACCTATTTGCGCTGTTGGAAAATCGGGCTGGTGTTTCAAGAAGGTGCGACCTTTCTTCGCCCGCCTCTTTCATTTCACCCGCCAGGGAGGTTCTCCACTCCACCGCCCCATCGCTTCTTCGACCCAGGCCCGTAGTTTGTTCATGTGACGGGGTTGGTACTTTT
>JAKCDN010000052.1 GCA_021841795.1 Acidobacteriota bacterium
TACAGCGTTCGCCAGGCGGCCGCGCAACGCAATCACCGATCCCTTGCCGTCCGGGTGGACAGCATTCGTGAGCAGGATGATGTAGGTGTCGGTAACGGGATCGATCCAGAGCGAGGTTCCGGTAAAGCCGGTGTGCCCAAAGGAGCCGACGGGAAGCAGTTCGCCGCGATTGCTGGAAAAGGGCGAGTCGATGTCCCAACCGAGGCCGCGCAGGCTGGCGGCAGTGGCCGGCTGCTGCGGCGTCGACATTTTTTCAATGGCTTCGCGGGAGAGAACGGATGGGTTATCGCTGAGCAGATTCTGCGCGAAATTCGCCAGGTCGTCGGCGGTGGAGAACAGCCCCGCATGCCCGGCGACGCCGTTCATTCTTCGGGCCGTGGGATCATGCACCACGCCGCGCATCATCTTTCCGTTTTCATCGAACTGTGTCGGCGCGATACGGGGGATCCAGTTTGCCGGAGGGAGGAATCTGGTCTCTCTCATTCCGAGAGGCCCGAAGATCCGAGAGATCGCGTACTCATTGAGGGGCATCGCGGAGATTTTCTCGACGAGAAATCCAAGCACTTCAAAGTTGATATCGCTGTAGAGAAACCGGGTTCCGGGCGGATACAGGGGCGCGGTCTGCATGGCCATGCGGAAAGCCGTGTCGCGGCCCTGCCATGGATCCTTCAAATCCAGATCAGGCGGGAGGCCGGAAAAATGCGTAAGCAACTCGCGCACGGTGATCTGGGATTTACCGTTCGCAGCAAACTGCGGCAGATAGGCCGCTACGGGATCGTTGAGGCGGATGCGCCCCTGATCGAGCAACTGCATGACCGCGGTCGTGGTAACGATACACTTGGTGAGCGAAGCCAGATCGAAGATCGTGTCCATGGTCATGGCCTCGCGCGAGGGCTCGAGCGAGCGCTCTCCGAATGCCTTGCGATAGACCACTTTGCCGTTGTGGCCGACGATGACCACGGCGCCGGGCGTATTTCCCTGCGCCACTGCCGTCAGCATCATGGCGTCAATGGCGCCGAAATCCGGCGCGACTGCCACATAGGGGCCAGGCTCGCCGGCGGCTTCCTGTGCGGCAAGAACTGGATACGCGCCAAGCAGGGGCGCGAATGCGAGCAGGCAAGCCGTCGTCCGACGCAGCAGCATCATTTTAAAAAGACTCTTCATTTTCAACCTTCGATCGCCTTCCGCACATTGCCGCGGGTGCGACGCAGACGCCGCGCCGACTCCGCTTTACTGGTGCCCGTTTTCAGCATCACGAGGGCCAGCGGCACGCTCCGTCCGGCCTTCCGGAGTGTGTCCGACGCCTGCCGGGAGTCGACCCCGGTGAGTTCCTGAAGGATGGTCATGCCGCGCTGCATGAGCTTTTTGTTGGTCAGGTGCAGATTGACCATCAGATTGCTGTAGACGTAACCGAGGCGCGTCATGGCGCCGGTCGTGAGCATGTTGCAGATGAGTTTCTCGGCCGTCCCCGCTTTCAGCCGGGAAGAGCCTGCGAGGACCTCGGGACCGACCTCAGTTTCAATACTGATATCCGCGACCTTGCCCAAGGCCGAGCCGCGGTTGAAAGCGACGGCAACGGTGGCTGCGCCTTTGGCGCGCGCGTATTCGAGTGCGCTGATGGTGTAGGGCGTGTAGCCGCTGGCCGCGAGTCCCACAACGACGTCGCGCTTGCCGGGGCGGCGCGCGGCCATGTCCTTGCGGCCCATCTCCGCGGAGTCTTCACTCGCCTCAGTGGCCATGACCAGGGCGCGTTCGCCGCCGGCGATGACGAACTGGACCATCTTCTGGCTCACCCCGAAGGTCGGAGAGCACTCCGATGCATCGAGCGCGCCGATGCGGCCGCTGGTGCCGCTGCCAACGTAAATCAGGCGGCCTCCGCGCGCCAGGCGCTGCGCAACCAGATCCACCGCCCGGGCGATTTCGGGCAGCACCCTGCGAATCGCGCGCGGGACAAGCGCATCTTCACGATTCATCGCCGTCACCAACTCCAGAGAGCTCATCCGATCAAGGTTGCCGGTCGCCCGATGGCGACGCTCGGTTGTCAGCTCATGCACTTGCATATCGAGTCCTTTGCATTAGACGGCGCGCGACGATTCATTAGGCATGTACAGGCTGGCGGCGTAACCGAGAGCGAAGGTTACGAAGCTGCCCAGGGCCACGTACCAAGTGAACGCTACGTGCGTGAAGAGCCATAAGTAAAGATTCAGGATCAGTCCAAAGATCATGCCCACCATGGCGCCGCGCTCCGACGCCTTGCTGGTGAGCACACCAAGAAGAAAGACGCCCAGCATGCCGCCATAGGCGACAGATGCGATGGTCAATCCGACTTCGATCACGCGGCCGCCGTTGCGGGCAAGGATCGCCAGCAGGAACAGGACCAGAGCCCAGGCAACCATGGCGGCCCTGGACAGCCAGATGCGGCGGGCCTCGTCCGAGCGCGGACGAAGACGCACGTAGAAGTCAACGATGACGGTCGAGGAAAGTGAGTTAAGGGCGGCACTGAGGTTGGACATCGCAGCCGCCAGAATGGCGGCAATCAGCAGTCCGCTGATGCCATGCGGCATGTAACTGACGATGAAGACAGGAAAGATGGTGTCCGTGCGCGTGAAGGCGGCATGCGGAGGGAAGATGCGATAGAAGACGAAGAGCATTGCGCCGATGGCGAGGAAGAGCGCGAACTGGAAGAAGATGACCACGCCGCTCGAGAGCAGCGCGACCTGAGCCTGCGTTCGGCTGCGGGCGGCCAGCAGCCGCTGCACGATGAGTTGATCGGTGCCGTGGCTTGCGGTAGTGAGAAAGGCTCCGCCGATTACCCCTGACCAGAGGGTGTAATGCGTCGTCCAGTTTAGGCTGAGGTCGAAGACACGGAACTTCCCTGCCTGGCCGGCAATTGCGTGCACAGTGGCCCAGCCGCCGGGCACACGATGCAGGATGGTCAGAAGACCGACGATGGTTCCGGCAACATAGACTGCCTGCTGCATGACGTCCGTCCAGATTGCCGCCTTGAGGCCGCCCTTCAAGGTGTAGAGCAGAGTAAGAACGGTGACGATGGCGATGGACAGCAGGTCGCGGGCGAAGTCGCCCACGCCGGCGAGAAAGCCGCCAAGCGCCACGCGCACTACGATGGCCACAGCGAAGACGCGCACCCCCTCGGCCGCAGCACGGGTTATGAGAAATACTCCAGCGGTCAAGGTGCGCAGCCTTTGGCCGAAGCGGCGTTCCATCAACTGATAGGCCGTGACCAGATCGCCGCGAAAGTACTGCGGGATGAGGATAAAACTCACGACGGCACGGCCAAGCAGGTAGCCAATTGCCAACTGAAGGAAGCTGAAATCCTTGTCGTAGGCCAGGCCGGGAACACTGATAACGGTGAGGGTGCTGGTTTCGGCCGCGACGATCGAGAGGGAAATCGCCCACCAAGGAATCGCGTTATCGGCGAGGAAATAACCTTTGAGCGTCTTTTGTCCGCTATGAAAGCGCAGGCCGAAGAGCGTGACGCCGGCCAGATAGACACCGATGACCAGCATATCCAGCGTGTTCAATCCCATTGTGGCAATCCTGATTCACCGACGCGACCAGTACGAACAGTCTTACACGGGAGGAGGGCCAGGTCCGCGTCTTCACAGCGATGAAGAAGTTGCGGACCGGGCCGGATCTCCGGTTGCGGTTAGAAGGTGAACTTGCCGGCGAACTGCATAATGCGGGCGTCACGATAACCGGTGACCTCACCCAGATACGGTGAGAACCCGATGGCGGTGACAACCGACTGCACGTTGGTGTGGTTGGCAGCATTGAGCGCCTCGGCACGGAACTGGAAGTTGAGCCGATTCCAGACGCGGAAGTTGCGGAAGACGCCGAGGTCGAGAACCTGAGAGCCGGGCCCGTTGATGGTGCCGCGCTTGGCGGTTGCGGGAACGCTGGTATTGGCCGGGTTGGGAGCGGCAAAAGCGCCGGTGTAGAACCAAAGCTGGTGGTAGCCCTTGTTATGGATCTTGACGCCATTACCGGTGTTGGGATTGCCGATCTGGTCAGCCCGGAGTCCGGCGTTGGTGTTGCCCAGAACCCCGATGCCCGCGTTATCCGTGATGTAGCCGGTGCTGGTGCGGCTGTTGTAGACGCTGCCGACCCCGCCGGGCAGGTTGTAGGAGGGCGAATAGGCGCTGCTGGCGGAGATCGTGAGCGGCAGGCCCGAGTTCACCGAATAGATGCCGCTGAGTTCCCAACCGCCGAGCAGCCGTCCGGTAAGGTTTTTCTGCTCGCGGAACCATGGCTCTTCAACGACCCAGTCGATGTTGAGGATCTGGGTGCGATCAACCGCGGCGCGGCCGTAATCACCGTTGATGTTGTAGATGTTCTGGATGAACCCGGAGTAGTCCGCCTGGGCATTGGTGAGGTCGCGCGACCAGGTGTAGTTGGCGTCGAAGTAGGTGCTGCCCTTGAAGCGCTTGGTGACCTTGGCCTGGAGCGAGTTGTAGTTTGAATTGAAGATGGTGCGCAGACCGTCAATGGCGAAGTATCCGAGATAAGGCCGGATCTGGTTCAGGACGCGGTCGCAGGTTGAGTTGAGGAACGACTGGGCGCCGGTGTCGGGATCGATGCAGGCGCTGCCGGAGTTCGACGGCTGCACGACGCCCACCCATGCGCCGGGCACGGGCTGGTTCTCTTCCAGCGCGCCGAGCAGGTGGGTACCGTGATCACCGAAGTAGCCCACATCGAACATGAACGAGGGCGAGAGCGCCTGCTGCACATCGAGGGAGAACTGCTGGACGTAGGGAGTCTGGAAGTTGGTCGGAACGGCCTGAATTCTGCCAGGATTTGTCGTCAGAGCGCTCAGGCTGCCGCCGGTGGGGTTATCCATCAGCGTCTGGCCCACCGAATAGGTAGCCACGGAGGGCGGATTGTTGAATACCGTGGTTTCGTAGTAGCTTACTTCCGCATTGTCGAAGGCCCATCCATAGCCGCCGCGGAGCACGGTCTTGCCGTCACCAAAGAGGTCAAAGGCGAAGCCGAAGCGCGGAGCAAAGTTGGCGTTCTGGGCGGCGCCTACCTTGTTCCCGTAGGGCGAGGCCTGGTTGTTATTCAGCGACGACGGGCCGTTGAAGATCATGCCGTTGATGTAGTTGATGCCGTTATAGTCGGCATTCGGGTTGGGCGACGTGGAGAGACCAGCATTGCTGCCAGCCTGGTTGCATGTTCCGGAGAAGCACATCAAGCCCGTGGTGGCGATTGTAGGCGCTGCCGAGGCGCTGTACTTGCTGGGCTCGAAGTTGCTCAACAGGTAGTTGGCATCCCAGGGCTGTCCGTAATAGGAGTAGCGCACGCCGAGATTGACCGTAAGCCGCGGTTTTACTTTCCAGTTGTCCTGAACGAAGCCCTCATACAGGGCAAACTTGATGTCGGTCACCGGATCTCTCGAGAGCTGACTGAAGCCGCCGTTCGCATTGCCGGTAAGGAAGTTGGCGAAGGCCTGCGACTCGGTGGAGCCGGCATCACCGCTGGCAGGAGCCGGAATACACGGGGGTGGATTCTTGCTGGAACAATAGAACTGCGAGTCGTTGGCGAAGGTAAAGGCGCCCTGAGTGCCGGTGGTGTTGTTTTCGAGCTTCTGATAGTGGTTGTACGAATAGCCGGCAATCAGGGTGTGAGTATGGAGAACCTTGGTGATGTCGCCGAAGATCTGGTGATTCGTGCCGTGATCGACGTACGCGACACTGCCGTTGAGGGTCGTCATGCCGCTGATGGCAAGGTTCGGGATCAGGCCCACGGTATTGGTATACGGCAGGGAGGGCTTGACGTCAGGCGACTGGGCCGAGGCGAGAAAGCCGGAGGGCGTGCTGACGATGTTGCCGTTGGAGTAGGCATAGCCTACGTTGAGCAGCAGAGTGGGGCTGATGACATAGGTTGCGTGCGCCAACTGTTCGGTTCCAGGGTTGACGACGGAGGTGGTATTCGCGCCGGCGATGTAGACCGTGGTGAACTGGCCCTGCGGGAGAATCTGGGGGAAGGTATCGTGCAGGTAGCGGTAGAAGATGCTCAACTTCTGGCCGAACTGCTGGTCGATGCGCACCACGGTATCCAGGTTGTTGAAGACATCCTTGAAGTTGGTGAAGATGGTGTGCGGGTCGAAGCCGTGCGCGATGTCGTAGCTGGAATTGGGCACCGGAACTTTAGCGAAAACGTCTTTGAGGTAAGCCTGAGCCGTGGAGCTCATGGAAGTGACGTTTGTGCCGGTGGCGGTGCAGGTATTGGTCAGGGTTGAGGTATTGGTTGTGGCGGCAGTACAAACCGTGACCGGGGCCTGCGTCCACGCGCCGCCAACGTGCTGATAGGACTGGGTGAAATCGCCCGTGCGTTCCGACGCCAGAGGCACCGTGGCCGTGGCCTGCGACAGCACATTAATGATGCGCTGCCATTCCTCAGAGACCATGAAGAAGGTTTTGTTCTTGCCGTTGTAGATCCTGGGGATAAGAACGGGACCGCCGACTTCAAAGCCGAAATCGTTGTAGCGATAGGGCGGAATCGGGGCGCCGAGGAAGTCGTTGGCATAGCCGTTGGCGTCGAAGTAATTATTACGGACGAACTCGTAGGCGCTGCCATGCAGCGAATTGGTTCCGGACTTGGTGACCACATCGACTTGTCCGGAAGCGTTGCGTCCGAACTGCGCGCTGTACTGCCCGCGGAGCGTCTTGAACTCGGCGATGGCATCAGGGCTGGGATAGGTGTAGAGGGTGAGGTTTGCGCCGCGATCGAGGTTGTCGGCGCCGTCAATGGTCCAACTGTTGGAGGTGGTGCGGCCGCCGTTCACGGAGAAGGCCACGGTACTCGATGAGCCGCTGAGGCCCGCGGGGCCGCGAGTGAGGTCGTCGGTTGCGCCGCCGAAGGAGACGCCCGGCTGCAGGTTCATCAGAACCTCGTAGTTGCGTGTGATCAGCGGCATTTCGTTGATCTGGGTGCTGTTGATCAGGCCGGAGGAGGTAGCGTCCTCGAGGTCAACGAGCTGGGCAGTGCCGGCATCGACCGTCACGACTTCATTGGCGCCACCCGGGGACAGCTTGCGATTCACGGTAAGGGCGTCGGCGGCATGCAACACCAGACCAGAGACCACTTCCGTCTTGAAGTTCCCGGACTCGAAGGTGATTTTATATGCACCCAGCGGCAACGAATCAGCGGTATAAAATCCAGCGGAGTCGGTCTTCAAGACGCGAATATCCTGACCGCGGTCCGTATTGGTGACGGTGACGGTGGCACCCGGGATCACAGCACCGGTCGCATCGGTTACGGTTCCGCTGATGCTGCCGGAAACGCTGCTCTGCGCCGTTGCGTAACCGGCCGTAAACGCCAGCCCTATTGCGATCAACAGGGCAAAGAAGCATTTTGTGAATTTGTGCGTCATAGCAGTCCACTGCCTCCTGGATATTTTTCGTTCGACCGGCCGAGAAAAAGCCCGAGGCTCTGCCCGGCATCGGCATCACAGACTGTGGGGTACCGAATGAATTCGCCGGCCGGCAGGAACAAAAGCGCCGACGAGGCTTGCAGCAAACGAATCAGGTGAACCCTCTGCTGTAGTAAGGAAGAGCCTCTTCTGTGTTCAGGCGAGGTTTCCTTGTGCATACCGGCATGCATTGGCCGAAGGCGCGATGCCTTCAGCAGACTGTCCGGTACAACCCGCGACGATCCTGAAGTCTCCGCAACCTGGCTGAAAAACTCAGCGCCGGCGCATCTACCGCACAAGGCAAATCCCGGCTCAGCACAGACAGCATCGGGAGGTTAATCCGCGCCTGAATGCGGTGGAAACTCGATCATCGAACAAGTCATATAGATGACTGGATGTATGAAAAATTAGCCTGCATTCAAATGAATGTCAATAGCAAATTGCAAAATCGGCGTGCGGGGGAGGTTTTTCGGCAGGCGCAACCCGCGGGCGGCATGCATAGCGAGGAGATGCGGGCTGGTGGGGTGCATCTGAGATTCGCGGACGAACAGGCGCAGATTCTGCGACTCTGCCGGAGCCAGGAGACGGCCAAACTACGCGCAGGATGGGTGTGCGTTCAGGTTGCGCAGTTTAAAGACACCACATCAGAGGATGGATAGACGGCCGGCGGGCGCGCCGTGCCATAGCCGCTAAAACTTTCTATTCCAATACCTTGAAGGCAGAAACCAGGCCAATTCCGAGACAGGAAGGCAGAGCAGCGGCCGGGATCAGTGCCGCACGCGCCACAGGCGCAGAAAAAGCAAGACCGGTAAACCGCTCAGAATAAGCAGGCAACCCAGCAGGGAGCCTTTGAGGTTGCCAGCGAAGCCTGCGACCAGCACGACCGCCGCCGAAGCGACAAAAACGGCCGGCACAACCGGATAAGCCCAGACTCTGTAGGGCCGGGGAAGATCGGGCAGCCTGCGGCGATAGACAAAGACGGTGCTGGCAGCGAGAGCGTAGAACAACCACTCGGAGAAGACGGTCAGTTCGAATAGCTGCTGAAACCGACTCAAGAATAAAAGCAGAACCGTTGCCAGGATTGCCTGCGCGACGAGCGCGGCGGAAGGAGAGTGAAAACGCGGATGGACGCGGGCGAAGCGGCGGAAAAACAGACCATCGACGGCAGCCGCATAGGGTACGCGAGCGCCCGACATTGTGCTTCCGTTGAGGGCCACGAGGATGCTGACAGCCATGGCCGCCGCGACGATCCCCGCGCCGGCAGTGCCTGCGACGATGCGAAGCGCGGCAACGGCCGGCCAGTCCGAGGCGGCGATTGCCGCAGCCGGAAGGACAAATTGAATCGCGGCATTGGTCGCCATGTAGAGCCCGGCCACCAGAAGGAGGCCGCCGATAAGCGCAATGGGAATATTGCGCTCGGGCCGGCGCACTTCGCCGGCCACGGCGCTGAGGTCGCTCCATCCGTCGTAGGCCCATAAGGTGGCGATCACGGCCAGCATGAAGCCGGTCCAGCCTCCTGTCGCGTGCGGGAGGGAGGTGAGGAAGCGGCTCCACTGTCCTGCCGGGGAGCAGAAGCACAAAGCCACTACCAGGGCGATTAAAAGCACCTTAAGCACGGTGGCGGCAAGCTGAAAGTTACCGGCTTTCCTAATGCCCAGGCAGTTCAAACCCGTGATGAGCCATGCAACGGCGATGGCGAAGAGCTGGGACCAGTAGAACGGAATGGGCATGCCGGGGATGGCATCGGACAAACGAGAAAAGACGGGGAAGAACTCAAGGGTACGCGCCAGGCCGACGGCGATGGTTGCGATGGAACCGGGCTTGGCCAACGAGAACCATGTCCACATGTAGAGGAAGGCGGTGGTATCGCCATAGGCGCCGCGGAGATATATATATTCACCACCGGCGCGGGGCATCATGGCGCTGAGCTCGGCGTAGGTCATGGCGCCGAAGAGCGAGAGCAGGCCGCCCACGATCCAAGCCAGATAGACGAGCAGCGAGGAACCGGTGTCGCGCATCATCTCGCTGGGGATGAGAAAAATTCCGCTGCCGATAATGGTGCCGACCACGATGGCCGTGGCTCCTCCGGCTCCGAGAACGCGCGGCAGGCCGGCGCCGCCATGATCGCGCACTGCTGGCGGATTTTCTTCCATGTGTGACTGCGAGGATAACAGGAAGCCGCCATCTCTGATTTTTGACGGGACGGCCAGCCCGCCGGGACAGACGAGATGCCGCCATGGCGGGCGGAGGGCGCAAGGAGACCAGGAACGGAAGCGGCGCGGAGCACAGGAAAAGACTGCGGCTATCGTTCGGCATGTTACAATTTGCCCACGTCGCCTACCATGACGGAAAGCTCTTCTCCAGCGCAGACATTCCTTGAAGTGGTTGCCCCTGACGGATCGCGTCAGACCATCACGGTTACGCATTCTCCTTTTCTGATTGGCCGCGGCGAAGGGGACAACAACGTACAGCTTACGGATGGGCGGATCTCGCGGCGCTGCGCGGCGGTCGTTGTCAATGGCACAGGCTGCCACATTGAAGACCTTGGCAACCGCTACGGGATCTTTGTGAATGGCGCCAAAACGCAAGAGCAGGCGTTGAGCGAAGGCGACGTCATCACCTTTGGCATCGATTCGAGCTACCAAATCATTGTGCACGCCGGGGATTCTCCCGAGCCGCCGACGCAGCCTACAGTGGCGAATCTGCTGACACGGATCGGCACCCTGTCCGAGATCGCCGGAGCGACGGCATCCGGAGGGCTGAGCAAGCTCAATCTGCTGCTTGAAGCCACGTCACTGCTGCATTCCCAGCTTCCGCTCGACTCCGTGCTGAGCACGATGCTGGATTACGCGATCTCGATTACGCACGCCGACCGCGGCCTGCTTATCGAGCCCGGCGCCACGGGCTCCATGCATGTCCGGCTCGCGCGCGGCCACAAGGGCGAAAGCCTGCGCGTGGAGACGCTCAATCCCAGCCAGACCGTCATCAATCAGGCGGTCGGGCAGGAGTCCAGCGTTATCACCGAAGATCTCAACCTGGCCGGTCTCGATCTGAAATCCGCGGAGAGCGTGGTAGTGCAGGGATTGCGCGCTGTGGTTGCGATTCCGCTGTATGCCTCCACGCGGGCGGTAGAAGATACAGGCGGCGACCTGAAGCGCGGCGCGCTGCTGGGCGTGATTTATCTGGACTCGCGGCGCATTGCGGCATTTTCGGCCATCGATCGCCAGATTCTGGACGCTATGGCGGTGCAGGCGGCCAGCATTCTGGATAATGCGCGTCTGGTTGAAAAGGAGCGCGAGCGCCAGCGCATGGAGCAGGAACTCTCCATCGCACGCAACATTCAGCAGGCGCTGCTGCCCCAGGGGCTCAGCGATTTTCCGCACCTGGCCGTCACCGGCGTACAGTTTCCGTGCACCGAGGTGGGCGGGGACTACTTTGACGTACTTCCGTTTGAGGAGAATCGCACGTCGTTCATCATTGCCGACGTCAGCGGGAAGGGGCTGGGAGCCGCGCTGGTGACTACGATGCTGCCGGGGGTGCTCTCGGGACTGACCATGGGCGCCGAGCCGGTTAAAGTGTTCGAACACTTTAACCGCTTCCTCTGCAACCACGCGCAGGTTGGCCGCTATGTCACCATCTTCATTGGAACCATCGACAAGAATGGAGTGCTGGAGTACATCAAGGCAGGCCATCCTTCACCGCTTCTGCTGCGCAAGGGCCAAGTGAGCGAACTGTACACAGAGGGATCGTTCCCTGTGGGCCTGATCCCCGAAGCCAGCTTCGAGCTGGTTCGTCTGCAGCTCGAACCCGATGATACGCTGATCCTGTTCAGCGACGGCGTGACCGAAGCGGAAAACGTGCATAACGAATTGTTCGAGGTCTCGGGCATGATCACGGCGATTGCCGGCAAGCGGGATCTTCCGGTGGAGACCCTGCAGCAGTCCATTCTGGATGCGGTGCACGATTTCACGCGCGGCGCAGCGCAGTCCGACGATGTGACGCTGCTGGTTGTGCGCTACCGCGTGGCGCAATGAGCCGGATTTACGAAGGACCGCGATTCTGCTGTCGGGTAACGTGGGCCCGAAGGCCGGCGCGGCGCTCTCAACCCATCACGACGACGGGCTGAAACAGGGTTCCCGCCACACGCCTGGCAATTGCAACCAGATCCCGCGGTCCGGCGAAGACTTTGACCAGCGATGCGGCAGAGAACTCAGGCAGGTTGGCCTGTGCACCGTTGCGTAGCCGACCCTGCGCGATGGCGTCAGCGACAACAGATGGCATCTGCGGCAGCAGTGCGCGGGGATGCACGCACCTGGCGTCGAGCGCCTGCGAGTTCCCTGCCAGCGCCTGCAGATCTTCCAATGTGGATGCGTCCTGCAGCGTAAATACGTCGGCCCGCGTGCGCCGCAACCGACTCAGATGCGCGCCGCAGCCCAGGGTCTGCCCT
>JAKCDN010000053.1 GCA_021841795.1 Acidobacteriota bacterium
AAAGCCTGCGTGTACGTCGAAGCATCGGAGTCCACCCGAGAATACCCTATCACCACGCCCGCCTCGATTCCGCCAACCCTGCGCCTCTCACCCATCGTTCCCCTCAACCACCAGCGCTGGAGCGGAGTAAACCGATTGATGTACACTTCAGGGGCGAAAAGGAGAGGCATCGAATGACTCTGAAATCTCTACGACTGTGCGCAGTAGCGGCCATCGCCGCAGCCACCGCGGGCCTGGCACAGGCTCCCACCGCGCGGACCTTGCTGAACCAGGCAATCAAGGTCACCGGGCTGGCTGGCGCCGACGCTCCCGCGTATCACCTCAAGGCAAACTACACCCTCTATGACATTCGCTCCGGCAAAGAAACCGAGAGCGGAACGCTGGAGGCGTGGAGCAACGGCTCCGGCGTCTGGCATCGCGAATACACCGAGAAGAAAAACTCCGCCAGCGAGTGGAGCACTTCGCCCACCGAACAGGTGGCCACCAAAGGCGCGCGCCTCAACCTGAACGCGCTGAACATGGAGGTCGCGCAGACCCTGCTCGATCCCCTCCACCAGGGCGCGCGTTACCCTGCCGATCTCGAGCTGACCCCGCAGGCTGGCACCTTCAACGGCGAGGTGCTCAACTGCATCACCGTCACCTATCCCACAACGGCCGCGCATGGCATGAATCCAGACCTGCTTTTTCCGCGCTACTGCTTTGACGCCAAGTCCGGCGCGCTGCGTTACACCACTACCTCCACGGTGATGACGCACTACTCCGCCTTCAAAACCGTCGGCAGCCGCCAGGTCGCCACCAAAGTGGAAGTCAAACCCTACAACCGGCTGGGCGAAGAGATCGACGTCACCACCCTGGAGCCGCTCCCCGCAGGCAGCGATGCAATGGTCAAGCCCAGTGGCAAGACCGTCGCCTTCCCGCTCGCCCACGAGCCGGGTGATCCGCCGCTGGTCCCCACGCACGTCGCCGAGTGTGAATATCCCATCGAGGCGCGCAATCAGCAGGTCTTCGGCGTCGTCTCCGTTCCCATCGTCGTCGAAAAAGACGGCAAGGTGAAGAGCAATGGGCCGGCCATGGGACCGGGGCCGCTCTCGCGCGCCGCGCAGGATTGCGTCACCAACTATCGCTTCCAGCCCTACCTGGTCAACGGCCAGCCCGTCGAGGTCAGTGACACCATCGAGTACAACTTCGACGGCAAGCCCTACCAGGGTCTGAACGGCACCATCACCATCGCCTCCCAGGCGCCGGCGTCGGCCCAGAAGTAAGTCGGCAACGACGTCAATCCGTAACGACGATCAACGGGCAGTCAGGCGCAATGCCTGCCTGCCCGTTCCGTTTTGCGTCCCGCTGGAGCCTGTCGCATCGATCCCGAAAAAACCTGATCGCTACAGGTGAATCCATCCTTACAGGTGAATCCATCCGGCACGAATCAGCACCAGCGAGCCAACGCCGACCACCACCCACAGCAGAACCCCCTGCACCATCGGACGCACCCCCACCTCGCGCAGCGTCTGCCGGCTGATGCCCGTGCCGATCAGAAACAGCGTGACCGTCAGGCCCAGCACTCCCAGATGATTCAGTTGCAGATACACCGTGTGCAGCGCCGGCAGCGAGCTGTTCGCCACCGCCGCCAGGCAGAAGAAGAGAATGAACCACGGCCACTGGATCTGCGCGCCGCTTTTGCGCACGGTCGCCGTCGCCACGCTCACCGGAACGATCCACAGCGCGCGCGCAAGCTTTACCGTCGTGCCCACGGCCAGCGCCAGCGCGCCGTACTTTGCCGCAGCCCCCACCACCGAACTCGTGTCATGAATCGCAAGCGCCGCCCACAGCCCAAACTGGGTCTGCGAAAGATGCAGCGCCGCGCCGATAACCGGAAAGATCAGCAGCGCGACCGAGTTGAGCACAAACACCGTGCCCAGCGAAACCGCCATCGCTTCATCATCCGCATTCAGGATCGGCGCCAGCGCTGCAATCGCGCTCCCGCCGCAGATCGCCGTGCCCGCAGAGATCAGAAACGACGCCGTCTTTTCCACGCGCAGCAGTCGGCCCAGCAGCCAGCCCAGCAACAGCGCAAAACTGATGCTCCCCGCGGTATACAGGAACCCCGATGCCCCCACACGCAGCACCTGCGACAGGTTCATGCCAAAGCCCAGTCCAACCACCGAAACCTGCAACAGAAAGCGCGCCAGCCGCCGTGCGTCCAGATGAAACGGATGCACAAACGACAATCCGTAGACCAGCCCCGCGGCCAGCGCCAGCGGCGGCGACAGCAGTCCACTCGCAGCCAGAATGAGGCCAATGAAAAAGAGATTCTTTGCCATGAATCGAGTCTGCGCGCGCAGCCAACGCCGCGTCCAAGCAGTAGTTCTGATGAGAGATTGAAGAAACTTATCTGCGCAGTCGGGCCTTGCGTACAGCGCCGGCATGGCCGCTCGGAGCAGGGAACTGCGCCGCCAGAAAGTGCCGGAACTCCAGCGCCAGTCCAACCAGCGCCGGGCTGGCCAGCGCCACCGTGCTGAACTCGCGCGTGACCGCTAGGTTGCGCACCGGAACCATCCGGAACTGCTGTCCCAGGCGCAGGTCCCGCGCCACCGCCCAGCGCGAGACAAAGCCCACTCCCAGTCCCGCCTCCACCGCCGATTTGATCGCCTCGATCGAGTCCAGCTCCATCGCCACATGCAGCGACTTCCGCTTCACTCCCACCCGCTCCAGCGCCAGCTCCAGCACATGCCGCGAACCGGAGCCGCGCTCGCGCATCAGCAGCGGAGCGCTCACCAGATCGCTGGCGGCAATCTCCGGCAGTTCCGCCCACTCATGCGCCGCAGCAACCAGCAGCACCAGCTCATCGCGCAGAAACGGCTCCGTGCTCACCTCGCGGCTCCGCGCCGGACCCTCGATCAGACCCAGCGCCGCGTGCCCGTCCAGCACGCTTTGCACAATCTGCTCGGTATTTCCGGTCACCACCCGAAAACGCGCCTGCGGATGCTCCGTCAGAAATGCGCGCAGCAGACGCGGCAGCAGATACTGGCTGATCGTCGTCGAAACACCCAGCGCAAGCTCACCGCCAATCTGCCCATCCAGTGCGGTCATCTGCTGCTCGGCCTGTTGCAGCCGCGCGTGCGAATCGTTCGCCGCCGCCAGCAACACTTCCCCGGCGCGCGTCAGCGCAATGTGCTGTCCGGCGCGGTCAAACAACTGCACGCCCAGATCGTCCTCCAGAGCCTTGATCTGAAACGTCACCGCAGGCTGCGTCAGATACAGCTCCTCGGCAGCCTTGCGAAAGCTGAGCTGCGCGGCAACGGCGCGAAAGACGGTCAGGCGAAAGTTTTCCAGGCTCGGCATGCGGTCACCCTCGCGCGGTCAGCATCACGCAGTCGCCAGTTCAATCGCAATCGCCGGCTGCGAGGTCAGCGTGTTGTGCACAATGCACTGGTGCACCGAGCGCGTCAGCGCCTCGCGCTGCTCCGGCGTCAGCGCCACCGGACACTGCACACGGATCACAAAGTTGCCGATCCGCGCCGGCGGTTTCAGCTTCTCCGCCGTCACCGTCACCTCCACGCCGTTGCTGCCTTCTTCGGGAACCAGCTTCCGCGTCTTCAGATATTGCGCCGCATAAAACGCCGCGCACGAGCTGAGCGAAGCCAGCAGCAGCTCCGGCGGAGTCATCGCCGTGTCTCCGCCGCCATTGTCCACCGGCTGATCCGTCAAAATCGTGTGGCCGCGCGTCTCAATCGAGAAGCGCACTCCATCCAGATGTCGTGTCGTCACTTCCATGGGGGTCGTCCTTTCTGCTTCTGTTTCCGTATCTGCCGCGCAGTGTATTCGATCGCTGCTCTCACTCCGCGTCGGCCATCAGCGATAAGTAGCAATCGCCAGCCACGAATACTGCCCCGTCCGCCCGGTCAACGTGATCCGCCAGCCATGATCCACCAGCTCCTGCTGCACCGTCGAAAGCGCGATCCGGTGCTCCAGCGGAGGACCGGGCAAAGGCGCTTCGTCTTCTGGAATATCCGGCGACCAGTCCAGAATCACCACCCGTCCCTCCGCTCGCAGCACGCGCGCAACCTCGGCCAGCGTCGCCGCCCGATCGTCCACCTCGTGCCAGATATTGGCCAGTAACACGCGATCCACGCTTCCCGCATCCAGACCCGTGCTCGCAGACTCGGCCTGCACAAAATCCAGGTTTGAAATCCGCGCCGCCGTCACCTTCTGCCGCAGCAAGGCAAGCATCTCCGGCGCAACATCCACGGCGACCACGTGTCCCGTCTCACCGACAGCCTGCGCAACGGGCAACGCAAAGTAGCCCGTGCCGGCGCCAATGTCCGCCACCCTCATCCCCGGGGCCAGCTCCATCGCCTCCAGCACAGGCTCAATCGGAAGCCACACCTTGCGCTCCGGCGCGTCCAGCCGATGCGCCTGAGCGGGAGAAAAACGGCGTGGGTGATCGTGATTCATCAGCAGCAACCTTTCGCATCCGCCGAGCGCAGGCCCAGCATCTTCAGCATCGCCATCGCCGGGCACCAGTTGGTCAACGACGATTGCAGCAGGTTCAACCCCACAAATCCTGTCAGCCACAGCCAGTTCTTTGAAACATACACGGCCAGCGCAACACTCAACAGAATCATCACACCTGCCACCAGACGAAGTCCACGTTCCACAGTCATCACAGTTCTCCCGCTTCGGAACGGTTCGCCGCTTCCTCTTTGCGGTGAACCAGGTAGTAGAGAATCGGAATGGTCGGCCACGAGAGGAACGTGGACGCCACCGCGCCGGCGATCAGCGAGATCGCCAGTCCTTGAAAGATCGGGTCGCTCAGAATCACGCTTGCGCCCACCACCACCGCTGCCGCCGTCAGCAGCATGGGCCGGAAGCGCGTCGCCCCGGCGTCGATCACCGCCTCGGCCAGACGCGCGCCCTCGCGACGCCGCAGCTCAATGAAGTCCACCAGGATAATCGAGTTGCGCACAATGATCCCGGCTCCGGCGATGAAGCCGATCATCGACGTGGCCGTAAAAAACGCGCCCAGCAGCGCATGCGCCGGCAGGATTCCCACCAGCGTCAGCGGAATCGGAGCCATGATGATCAGCGGCACAAGAAACGACCGGAACCATCCCACCACCAGCACATAAATCAGGATCAGCACCGCCGCAAACGCAAGCCCCAGATCGCGGAAGACCTCGATTGTAATCTGCCACTCGCCGTCCCACTTCATCGCATAGTGCGTCGTCGTCTCCGGCTGCTCCGAGTTGTACCGCGCCAGCGTATAGCCGGCAGGCAGCGTCAGGTGGTCCAGCGCCTTGTTCATCTTCAGAATCGCGTACACCGGACTCTCTTCCGCGCCCGCCACATCGCCCGTCACATAGACCACGCGACGCAGATTCTTGTGATAGATGCTCGGCTCCAGCGTCGTGTGTTCCACCGTCACCAGCTCGCGCAGGCTGATGGAAGTACCGTCGCCCGCGGGCAGATGAATGTTCTCCAGCGCCTGCTCCGAGGAGCGATCCGCGCGCGTGAAGCGCACAACAACCGGAACCGCCTCGCGCGACCGTGGATCATGGTCCAGCCCTGCGGTCACGCCTCCCGTCGCCAGCGCCACGGCCTGCGCCACCTGGGCCACCGCAATGCCGTGCTGCGCCGCCTTCACCTCATCCACGTGAATGCGAATCTCCGGCTGCGGGTCTTCCACATACCAGTCGCTATCCACCACTCCCGGCGTCTGCTGGAAGATCGCTTTCACGCGCCGCGCAACGTCGATCTGCCCATCCATCGTCGGCCCGTAAATCTCCGCCACCAGCGTCTGCACCACCGGCGGACCCGGCGGCACTTCGCTCACCTGCACACGCGCCCCATACGGAGCCGCCGCTGCGTCCAGCAACGGGCGCAGCCGTTTCGCAATCACATGGCTCTGGTCCTTGCGCTCGTCAGCCGGCAACAGGTTCACCTGGATATCCGCCTGATTCGCCTGTCGCCGCAGGTAGTAGTGACGCACCAGCCCGTTGAAGTTGAACGGCCCCGACGTGCCCGCGTACACCTGGTAATTCACCACCCCCGGCTGCGCCGCCAACACCCGGCCCATCTCCTGCGCCACGCGCGCCGTCTGCTCCAGCGGCGTGCCGTCCGGCATATTCACAATCACCTGAAACTCGCTCTTGTTGTCGAACGGCAGCATCTTCACGCGCACCAGTCCCAGCGGCACCAGCAATACGGAAAACAGCAGCATCCCCAGCACCGCCAGAAAGAACAGCGCGCGATTGCGTCCAGAGGCGATCAGCGGCGTCATCACCCGCCGATAAACGCGTGTCCGCCAGTTCTCCCGCTCCGGCTCCAGCAAGTGCGCGCCTTCCAGGTGCTTGCCCACCAGCCGCAGCGCCGCCCACGGTGAAACCACAAACGCCACCAGCAGCGAAAACAGCATCGCCGCCGACGCGCCCACCGGAATCGGACGCATATACGGACCCATCAGCCCGCGCACCATCGCCATCGGCAGCACCGCTGCGATCACGGCAAAGGTAGCCAGAATCGTCGGATTCCCGACTTCGGCCACGGCTTCCACCGCCACCTCGCTCATCGCGCGGCCCTGGCTCGACGGCAGGCGGAAGTGGCGCACCATGTTTTCCACCACCACAATCGCGTCGTCCACCAGAATGCCGATGCTGAAGATCAACGCAAACAGCGTCACGCGATTGATCGTGTAGCCCAGCAGATAAAAAGTTGCCATCGTCAGCGCCAGCGTCACCGGAATCGCCAGCAGCACCACCCCCGATTCTCGCCAGCCCAGAAACAGCGCCACCAGAAACGTCACCGACAGCGTCGCCAGCAACAGATGCTCCAGCAATTCGTCCGATTTCGCCTTCGCCGTCGCCCCGTAGTTGCGCGTCGTCGTCACCTGCACATCGGCGGGAATCGTCGTACCCTGCATCGCGTGAACACGCGCCAGCACCGCATTCGCGATATCGGTTGCATTCGTGCCCTTACGCTTGGCCACCGTCAGCGTCACCGCCGGATACTGCTGCGCCGCCGTGCCCTGCGCGGCAGAGAGCGCCGTGGTGCCAAACAGAACATAATTCGTCGGCTCATCCGGGCCATCCGTGATCGACTGCGCCACGTCGCCCAGCAGCACCGGCGCTCCATGCGCCACGCCCACCACCACCTGCGCCGCATCCTCGCGCCGCGTCAACAGATTGCCCACATCCACCCGAATCGCGCGGTTGTCCTCGGCAAAACTCCCCGCTTGCAAACTCGCATTCGCCGCTTGCAGCCGCTCCACCACCGCCGCCGGAGACAGACCATACGCCGTCAGCTTCGTCGCGTCCAGGCGAACCAGCAGCGCGCGCGGCTGCCCGCCGATCAGCGTCACCTCCGAGACATCCGTCCCCTGCTGCACACTATGCTGCACCTCGGCGGCAATCGCGCGAAGCTGTGCCCCGTCGTAGTGCGCGCCCCAGAACGTCAGCGAAAGAATCGGCACATCGTCGATCGAGCGCGCCTTCACCAGCGGTCGCGTCGCTCCCGGCGGCAACAGCTCAGCATTGGCATACAGCTTGTCGTAGACCTTCACCAGAGCGTCTTCCTGCCGCGTGCCCACCTTGAACCGCGCAATCACCAGGCTCTGCCCCGGCATCGAGGTCGAATACACATACTCGACCCCTGGAATCTCGTGGATCAGCGTCTCGATCGGAGCCGTCACGCGCTCCTCGATCTCGCTTGGCGAAGCGCCCGGCATCGCCGTCGCAATATCCAGCATCGGAACCAGAATCTGCGGCTCCTCTTCGCGTGGAATCACCAGCACGGCAAAGATGCCCAGCGCCAGCGCCGCGGCAATGAACAGCGGCGTCAGCTTCGAGTTCAGAAACGCATGCGCCAGCCGACCGGCGACGCCCATTCCGGCCTGTTCGTGCGAGACCTGATCGTGCGAGTCCTGTTCCGGCGAAACCTGATTCTGTCCCTTCATCGGCTCACCCCTGCCACAGAGGCTTCAATGCGGCTTCCGGCCAGATCGCGATCCGCCGCATGCAGCACCACCCGTTCTCCCGCGCTCACGCCCGAGAGCGCTTCCACCTGGTCGCCAAAGCTTGCTCCCAGCGTCAGATATCGCAGCGCCGCGATGCCGTTGGCATCCACCACCCACGCCGTCGCCAGCGAACCGCGATGCACCACCGACGCAGTCGGAATCAGCACCGCCGAGCGCTCGCCCACAGGAATCGCAACCGAGCCATAGATGCCCGCGCGCAGCGAAGACGAAGCCGGCAGCGCCAGCTTCACCAGAAAGCTGTGCGAGGCCGTGTCGGCGGCGGGAACAATCTCGGCGACCGTGGCCCCAACCGGCGCCGACTCGCCATCCAGACTGGCCTCCAGCCGCTGCCCGCGATGCACCGCCGCAATCTGCGACTCATCCACGGAGACTTCAAGCTGCAACGGACCGCTTCGATCCACCACCACCAGCGGCACGCCCGGCGCGGCCAGCGAACCGGGATCGGCCAGCCGCGCCGTCACCACGCCCGCAAACGGCGCGCGGACCACCGCATAACCGGCCATCGTTGTTGCACTGCCCGCGGCGGCTTCCGCAGCCGTGAGCTCTGCCGCTGCCGCGCGCGCCTGCGCCTGGGCCGCTTCCGCGTGCCGGCTCACTTCGTCATACTCCTGCGGACTCACGCTCTTGCGCTCCCGCAGCAGCTTGTAACGCTGGAGCGTGGAGTCCGCCAGCGCAGCCTGCGCCGCCGCTGCGGCAGAGGCATCCCGCGCGCTGGCCACCGTCGCCTTCATGCGCTCCACGTCGCTGCTCGCCAGTGTGCTGTCAATGCGCGCCAGCGTCTCCCCGACGCGCACCGCGTCTCCGGCATGCACCATCACCTCCAGCACGCGTCCGGAGGTCTGCGCCGCCACCTGCGCGCTCTCCGCCGCGCGAACGCTGCCCACAGCCGTCACCGTCGAGGGAACCGTCTGTGCCACCGCCTGCGCCACCGCCAGGCCCGTCACCGTGCGCGGCGCTGTCCCAGTCGGTGCCGCGTTCTCCCGGCATCCACCCAGCAAAGCCAACCCACCCAGCAGAAGCGCCGGTGCCGCAACGGAAAGGGAAGTAACGGATCGATGATTCATGGCGTTTTTCCTCACTTGCTTCATCTCTTGCCTCATAACCTGCTTCATGGCTGTGCCTCGTTCGGGTTGGGTTCGGCTGTCGTCACGTCCACGGCGTGCCGCAGCGGATCGAGCGTGCCCGTGGCAAACTCAAAATCGATCCAGGAAAGCGCGTTCTCGCCCACCGCATGCCAATAGGCGTTCTGCGCCTGCCGTTGTGCATCCTCCACGCGCATCAGATCGCTCATCGTCGCCAGCCCGGCATCGTAGCGATCGCGCAGAATCCGCAGGCTCTCCGCCGCCTCAGCGCGCGCCGCGCGTGCCACCTCCACCTGCTGGCTCGCCGTCCGATGCGCGTACCACGCCCGCGTCACCTCCATCCGAATCTGGTTGTCCGCCGATTCGCTCGCAGCCTGTGTGCGCGTCAACGCGATCTTCGCCGCCGCAAGCTGCTGCCGTCGCGCGGCAGGGAAGAGATCCAGATGCACCTGCACTCCCGCCAGCCAGTTGTTCCCGCTGTTGCCCGTGAACCCGCCGCGATCCTGCTCCCAGCTTCCAAACGCTCCCACCGTGGGACCAAACGCCGCGCGCGCAGCCGTCACCCCGGTACGCATCGCAGCAAGCTGCTCGCCCAGCGCCGCGCGATCCTTCCGCGACCGCAGCGCCAGCTCGACCGCATCCGGCAAAGGCGGCATCCCATCCGTCTTTTCCGCCAGCGCATCGAGCGCGCCCTCGGGGACCGGCGCGCCCATCGCCTCTTCGAGCTGCGCCCACGCCGTCGCCACCGCGCCTTCCGCGGCCATCTGTTCTTCTCTCCGCGCAGCCAGCTCCGTCGCCGCGCTCAGCGCGTCCGCATCGACTGCCGTTCCCGCCTCCACGCGCGCCCTCGCTGTCGTCTCCAGCGCCTGAGCCGTCTTCACCTGCTCTTCGGCCAAATGCGCCTGCTGCTGCGCCAGCGAAACCCCCACATACGCCTCGGCAACGCGCCAGGCAAGCTGCTCGTCCGCCCGTGTGCCAATCGCCACAGCCGCGCGCTCCGCATGATCCGCGCTGCGCATCCCCAGCTCCGTCTGCATCGAATCAAACGCCAGCCAGTTGCCGCTGAAGCGCGTGGCAAAGTTGTTCAGCGGCAATGGACGATTCAGGCTGTTCAGCGCAAAGTCCGCCGTCGTAAATCGCTGCTGGCGCAGCAGCGAGCCAAAGACGTACACCGGATCGTTGCCACGCGTCATCAGTTCGTCGAACCCCAGCGTCGGCAACAGCGGCAACCGCGCGCTCCGCGCCGCCACCTTCGCCGCCGCCACGTCCGCAGCGGCCATCCGACGATCCGGGCTGTGATCCAGCGCCCTTTGCACCGCTTCGCTCAGCGTCAGCGCAGCCGGTGTCTCAGTCGGCTTCGGCGATTGCGCCCGCACCGCCGGCGCCAGCGCAATCACAAGCATGATCCATATTCTTTTCAACACGGCCACAATTCCCTCGTTGTCGGTGCCCTGTCAGGCGCCGTCAACTCAGAAAAGCCACAAACGAGCACAACTGTTACACCCAGCTCGTATTTATTTTTTGCGCCAGGCCTCTCAGGCCGCCGAGTTGCCCACCAGACGCAGATATTCGCGTGTAATCTGCGAACGCAGCGCTGCGCCAACCTGCGCTTCGCAGCCAGCCTCCAGAGTGCGGCAGCGCTCGATCGCCTCCCGCAGGTCGCGCAGAAACACGACACACTTCGGGCAGGCCTCGATATGGCGCTGCATGCGCTCGCAGTCCGCACGCGGCAATCGTTCATCCACCAGATCCGAAAGCTGCGCGAAGATATCCCGACACCCCGCAGGCCGACCACGCTTCGACGCCGAACTCCCCCGCACCGTCGCGCGCTCGCCTGCCGACAACGCAGCCATCGCCCGCCGCACCGCCAGGCGCGCCCGATGCAGACGCACCCGCACCGTGCCCGGCTTCACACCCAGCACCTGTGCAATCTGCGCAATGTCCAGATCCTCCATATCGTGCAGCACCAGCACCATCCGATACTGCGGCGGCACTTCCAGCACGGCGCGATGCACAAGCTGCTGCTGCTGGCTCTGAATCGCCGCATCCTCCGGCGAAACCTCCCGCGCCGCGCGCGCCGACAGCCGCGCCAGCTCTCCTTCGCTCGGCATCAGCTCGTCCAGCGAAAGCATCTGCGCCGGTGCTCCAGCAGGCTTGCGCCGCATCCGCCAGCAGCGGTTGCGCGTCACCGTATACAGCCACACCGCAAGCGCCGGAGCATCCACCAGCCGCGCCAGATGCGGTGCCGAGCGCATCAGCACCTCCTGCATCGTGTCCTCGGCGTCCTCCGGATGTCCGCACACCTTCATGCTGAACCCATACACCGTCCGCTGCAGCAGCGCAATCGCACGCGCCACGCTCTCCGGCGTCTGTTCACGCAGCAGTTCTGCGGCTTGTTCTACCTCTGGGCGCATGACGGAAGCAGCCGCGAACGGCTATCGCCAGTATACCCAGATGAAAATCTCCCCCGGCACGCAAAACCGGCCACGCATGTCCTGACACGCAAAAGCCGAACCGCCGTCGAGCTTACTCGACGGCGGTTCGGCTTCGGTCTGCACTCTCCGTTACGCGCTCTTCGTTACGGCTGCACGCCCGTCTGGTAGCGGATCGCCGCCAGATCGGACTCATAGCTGAAGCGTGCGTTGGTGTCCTGGA
>JAKCDN010000054.1 GCA_021841795.1 Acidobacteriota bacterium
CCCTCAGCCGCGCGATCCGCGTCATGTCAACCTTGTACACCGAGTACACATGAGGACTGGTGCGCACGCTCTCCACCATGCGCTCGGCAATGATCGCCCTCATGCGCGTCAGCGGCGCCGGCTCCGTGGGCAGACTCGACAGATCCGGCAGCGGCGCCGATGCCGTCGCCGCGGGCCGTCGCACCGCCCCTCCCGCAATGGCTCGCAGTACATCTTCCTTGCCGATGCGCCCGCCCGTGCCCGTACCCACGATCCGGCTGATCTCGATGCCGTGCTCCCGGGCGATGCGCCTGGCCAACGGCGAGGAGCGAATCCGTCCTGACGCCTGTGGCGGAACAGGCTCCGAGATTGGCTCCGGAATCGGCTTCAGGACCGGCTCCCGAGCCGGCGCCTCCGCGGGCGCCTGCGCAACAACTTCCTTCGCCGCCGTCACCGCCGATCCCGCCTCACTGACCACCGCGACCACGGTATTCACCTGCACCGTGACGCCTTCGCCGATGCGAATCTCCGTCAGCACCCCGGACTCGGGCGAGGGAATCTCCGCGTCCACCTTATCCGTCGAGATCTCGAATAGCGGCTCGTCTTTCTCCACCGCGTCGCCGGCTTTCTTCAGCCATTTCGTGATTGTGCCCTCGAAGATCGATTCACCCATCTGGGGCATGATGACGTCGGTCGGCATGTCTTCCCTCTCGGCGATTCCTGATGTCAGCGCGCTCAGGCTCCTGCCGGATTATAAAACGCGCTTGCGGCTCCTGCCTCAGGCGGAAACCGGACGCTCCTTCGCTGCGTACGGCAGGCTCCGCAGCCGCTCAATCTCCGCGGGAACCCGCAGCGGCGTATCCTCGGCGGGAAACGCCGGCGCTTCGCTCTCGCCCGCTGTCGCCGGCTCCACCAGCTTCCGTAGCGCCTCCAGGTCTGCCAGCTTCTCCACCGGCTCGCCGAATACTGCGCCGAACTGCTGCGCCGTGCGCTCCGCTATCGCTTCCAGCGCCGGCAAATCCGTCTCGTTCGCCCCGCCGCCTACCTCCAGCGCCAGGCTTGTTACCGGCCGGTCCGTAATGCCGCACGGATTGATCAGCTTGAAATCGTCCAGGTCGGTCGTCACGTTGAACGCAAAACCGTGCGACGTGACCCCGCGCGCTACGTGGATGCCGATCGCCGCGATCTTGCGCTCTCGCCCGGCCGGCGGAAGCGCCTTGCAGGCGGGCTGCGTCAGCGATGGTTTCACCGCTCCCGACTCGTCCGCGCGCTCAAGCCCAACCCAGGCCCCCGTCAGTCCGCAGATGCGCCCCGCCGGCACTCCAAATTCTCCGCAGAGCCGGATCAGCGCCTCTTCCATCATGCGTACAAAATCAACCGGGCCCAAACGCCCGCCGCTCCCGTTCCGCAGGCTGCGCAGGTCGAAGATCGGGTAACCGATGAGCTGTCCCGGCCCGTGATACGTAACGTCGCCGCCCCGGTTGATCTCGTGCAGCGTCACGCCGCGCGCGCGCAGTGCCTCGTCCGAGGCCAGAATGTTGCCGCGGCTGGCATTACGCCCCAGCGTCAGCACGGGCGGGTGTTCGAGCAGCAGCAGCACGTTCCCGATCCGCCCCGCAATCCGCCACGCCACCAGCTCCTCTTGCAGACGCAGAGCCGCGCCGTAATCCACGCGCCCGAGATAAACGTACTGAATCATCGGCTGCTTTGATTCTAGTGCCTCGGGCTATTTCGATGGATCAACCAGCGCCTGGTAGACGAGCGCATGCGTCCGGTAGAGCAGCGCATGATTGTCCGGGCTGCTCCGGCGCTGGATCATCCCCACAAAAACGATGTCGTTGCTGGGATCGACCCAGAACCACGTGCCCGCTGCCCCGTCCCAGAAAAACGTGCCTCTCCCGTCGGGAAGGTTGGCCGCCGCCGGATCAAAGATCACCGCGCAGTTGTACCCATAGCCAAATCCGGGACGCATGATGTGTTGGCCGATTCCAAATTGTCCGTTCAGCAGCTCCGCCGGCAGATGGTTCGAGGTCATCAGCCGCACCGTCGACGGCGCCAGAATCCGGGTCTCGCCAAGCGCGCCGCGCTTCAGAAGCATTGAGGCAAAGCGGTAGTAGTCCTCGGCGGTGCTCACAAGCCCGCCGCCCCCCGACGGCGCCGCAGGCTGTGTCGCGTAATCCGTCGGAACCCCGTTCGCCGTCGGCTCCGCAACCAGAGCGCCATTCTCCTCCTGATAGCCCGCGGCAAAGCGCGGCCGGTTCGCGGCCGGCACATAAAATCCGGCATCCTTCATCCCCAGCGGTCGGAATACGTTGTCGCGCAGGAACTCCGGCAGCGTCTGCCCGCTCAGCTTTTCGACAATATAGCCCTGAATGTCCATCGACATGCTGTACGTCCAGCCATGGCCGGGCTGGTACAGCAGGGGGATCTTCGCCAGCCTGTCGATCATCTCCTGCAGGTCTTTCACGTTGCCCGTGCCCGGCTTCAGCTCCCTGTACATGCGGTCGACCGGAGTATCGCCGTTGCCGTACGTGAATCCCGCGGTATGCGTCATCAGTTCACGCATCGTCGGCGCATGATCGGGATCCGCCAGGCGCATCTTCCCCGTGGAATCGAAACCGTCGAACACCTTGAGATGCGCAAACTCCGGAATGAACTTGGAGATCGGATCGGAGGGCAGCCACTTGCCCTGCTCATAAAGGATCATCATCGCCACGCCCGTGACCGGCTTTGTCATCGAGTAGTCGCGAAAGATCGTGTCCTTGGTCATGGGCGCGCCCGTGGCCAGGTCGCGCACCCCGTAGGTCCGATAGTCCACAATCTTGCCGTGGCGCGCCAGCAGCGTTACCGCGCCCGCAACCTGCCGGCTGTCCACCTCGCTCTGAATCAGGGTATGAAGACGCTCCAGGCGCACGCTGGAGAAACCCACCACCTCCGGCTGGACTGGCGTCATATCGATGGCCGCCGGGGCGGGCGGTTGCGCCGGCGTCATCGGCAGGGCCGCGGCAAGCATGGCAGCGGCGACCGGAAGCAGGACTCTTTGCGGAAACATCATGGCGGGCGGTGTCCTTTGCGGTGGGGTTGGCGAGCGCGTGCAGGTTCGGCAATCTTTATAGCAGATGCAGCGCGCTCCTGAAACCGCCCCGCCGGGCTGCCCGTCCTTGCCTGCGGCCATCGCCGGCGTCCGTCACTCCCCGTAGGGCGCCCAGATGTTCTTCACCTGGGTCGCGTGCTGCAGGAACCAACGGCCCTCGGCCTGCGCGGAGTTGAACCAGTCGTATGCGTGCCCATCGTTGGTCCACACCTGCTTCATGTTCCCAACTGAAGCGCTACGCACAAACGTCGCTTCCTCATTGCTGCGGAAGCACCAGATAGCCTCGATCCCATCGTGCTCCGCCAGCGTCTTCGCCAGCTCGGCCGGCTCACCCGCCACCAGGTTCACCACCCCGCCGGGCAGATCGCTCGTGTCAAAAAGCTGATAAAGCTCGCCCATGATCAGCGGATAGCGCTCCGACGGCGCCGCAACCACCGTGTTGCCCATTGCAATCGCCGGCAGCACCAGAGAGAGCAGTCCCAGCAGCGGCGCTTCCGAGGGCGCCAGGATCCCGATCGCGCCCACAGGCTCGTTCATCGCAATGGCAATGTTGCGTCCCGGCGGATTGTGCACCAGGCCGTCATATTTGTCCGCCCACGCCGCATAGCTGAAGATGCGCTGGATCGCCACTTCCACCTCGGCCGCGGCTTGTGCTGACCCTGCAACCCGCGCCAGCCGCCCGGCAATCTCGTCGCGCCGCTGCATCATGTTCTCCGCAAGGTAGTACATCACCTGCGCCCGGTTGTGTCCCGTCGTCTTCGCCCAGCCGGTTGCCTGGCGCGCCGCTTCCACCGCGTTGCGAATATCCTTGCGATTCCCCAGCGGCGCTTCGCCCAGCAGTTCGCCCTCGCGCCCGTACACCGCAAACGAGTAGCCGGAGTCCGGACGGGCCTGCCTGCCGCCGATATACTGCTTCACCGTCCGATCGATGAGCGGGACTGCTCCCGTAAATCCATCTTCCTCCTCCGGCCTCTCGATCTTCGCCGCCTTCTCCTGCGCTGCGGGCAGTGCGTGCAGCCACTTCGGCGTCAGGTACTCGAGCATTCCCTCGCGTCCGCCCTCGCGCCCGTAGCCCGATTCGCGGTAGCCGCCGAATCCGCACGCCGCGTCAAACTGGTTGGTCGAGTTGATCCACACCACCCCGGCCTTCACCTGCGCCGCCAGATCCAGCGCCACGTTGATGTTTTCGCTCCACACGCTCGCAGCCAGCCCATACACCGTATTGTTCGCCAGCTCCGCGGCCTCGGCCGGCGTGCGGAAGGTCATCGCCACCATCACCGGACCGAAAATCTCCTCCTGCACCACCTTTGCCGCCGGATGCACGTCCGTCAGCAGCGTCGGCGGATAGAAGCTGCCTTTTTCGGGCAGCGGACTCGCCGGCTGCCAGCACCGCGCCCCCTCGGCCACCCCGTCCTCCACCATCTTGCGAATCGACTCGAGCTGCACCGGCGAGACAATCGCGCCAATATCGATGGCCTTATCCAGCGGCGGTCCTACCCGCAGCGTCTCCATGCGCGCGCGCAGCTTGGCATAGAAGGTCTCCGCCACACGCTCCTGCACCAGCAGCCGCGACCCTGCGCAGCACACCTGGCCCTGGTTGAACCAGATCGCGTCCACCACCCCTTCCACCGCCGAATCCAGGTCCGCATCGTCGAAGACCACAAACGGCGACTTGCCGCCCAGCTCCAGCGAGACCTTCTTCGCCGAGTTCGCCGTCGCCTTGCGAATTGTGCGCCCCACGTCCGTCGATCCCGTAAACGCAACCTTGTCGATCCCCGGATGCTCCACCAGCGCCTGTCCCGTCTTCGCGTCGCACGTCAGCACGTTCAGCACGCCCGGCGGCAATCCCGCTTCCATCGCCAGCTCCGCAAATGCGAGCGCCGTAAGCGGCGTATACTTCGCCGGCTTGATCACCACCGTGTTCCCCGCCGCCAGCGCCGGCGCCACCTTCCACGCAAACATCAGCAGTGGAAAGTTCCACGGAATCACCTGGCCCACCACGCCGCACGCCGTATACTCCGGAAACTCCTGCTCCAGCAGTTGCGCCCAGCCCGCGTGATGATAGAAATGCCGCGCCACCAGGGGAATATCGATATCGCGGCTCTCCCGGATCGGCTTGCCGTTGTTCATCGTCTCCAGAACCGCCAGCCGCCGCGCATGTTTCTGCACCTGCCGCGCGAGTGCGTACAAATGCCGCGCCCGCTCGTGTCCGCTCAGCGCCTGCCACGCGGGCAGCGCCGTCCGCGCCGCCGCCACCGCGGCTTCCACGTCGTCGCCATTCCCCTTCGCCACCTCGGCGATCGCCTCGCCGGTCGACGGGTCGCTCGTCGTCTGGTATGCGCCGCTCCGCGGCCTCACCCATGCGCCGCCGATAAACTCCTCGAACCGCCGATGGTGCCGCTCCAGCCACAGGACAACTTCTTTCGGATCCTCCGGCGCCGCTCCGTACTCCATCGTCTGGAACTTCTCCGCAATGCTCACTGCGTCTCCTTCCGGCTCGCAACCGCCTACGCCAGCGGGTGCCGATACGTCGCCGAATAATGCCCCGTCAAATGATGCTCCAGCTGCCGCTCGATATCGCCCAGCATCCCGCTGGCCCCAAACCGGAATAGCGAAGGTTCAAGCCACGGCCGCCCCAGCTCGTCCTTCATCAGCGCCAGCCAGTCCGTCGCTTGCTTCGCCGTGCGAATGCCGCCCGCCGGCTTGAATCCCACCGCCATCCCCGTCCGCTCGGCATAATCGCGAATGCACCGCGCCATCACCAGTGAAACCGGCAGGGTCGCGTTCACGCCCTCCTTGCCCGTCGAGGTCTTGATAAAATCCGCGCCCGCCATCATCGCTACCCAGCTCGCACGCGCCACGTTCCGCAGCGTCATCAGGTCGCCCGTGCCCAGAATCGCCTTCAGATGCGCGTCCGCTCCGCATGCCTCCTTGAACGCCGCTACCTCGTCGTAGAGCGCCTGCCACTCGCCGCCGAACACATGCGCCCGCGTGATGACAATATCGATCTCCCGCGCCCCCGCTTCAACCGAGCGATGAATCTCCGCGACGCGCTCCGCCAGCGGCGAAAGTCCCGCCGGAAATCCGGCGGAGACCGCGGCCACCGGAATCCCGGACCCTTCGAGCGCCTTCACCGCCGTCTCCACAAACGCGTGATACACGCACACCGCGCCCACCGTCAGGTGCAGCTCCGCTATGTCCAGGCCTTCCACGATGTGCCGCTGCAGCGGGTTGCGCGCCTTGGCGCACAGCCGTCGCACGCGCTCCGCCGAGTCGTCGCCGCTCAGCGTCGTCAGGTCCATGCACGCAATCGCGCGCAGCAGCCATGCCGCCTGCGTGTCTTTCTTCACCGTGCGCCGCGCCACCTGCGTAGCCGTACGGCGCTCCACCGCGCTCGTGTTCACGCGCACCTGGTCCACCCAGTCAAGATTCAGCGGAATGCGGCGATTGCCTGCGAGCGCGCGTCCGTTCAGCGCCACCGGTATCGATGGCCCGGAATGCGCGCCGTGACCTCCCGGGCTTTGAGTTGACGTCATGGGTTGGAGGGCCATGCTTCCATCTCCAAACTGATACTTGAGCGTTCCATGCAACAAAAAAACACTGGCCCCTCCGCCATGCAGAGGAGCCTCGCCGGAAACAATCAGAACAAGAAGAATAAATCGGCCGCTACGGCAAAGCAAACGGAGTCGCCCGCCTCACCACTCCAGCCGCAACAGCGAAACCGCCTGCCGCGGCAGCGTTGTCGCAATCGTCGCTTTCCCGTCGGTCACATCCAGCCATACCGGCGACCTGAGCAGCTCCAGTTGCCCCGCGGCCTTCAACTGCGCGTATTGCTCCGCGGTGGGCGCTTGCGGCGATCCCATCCGCTTCCACACCGTGAATGCATTGCTATGCCCGTCATCGATCCGGAACTCTTCGATTTGCGCCCGTTTCACCCCCGCCGGAATCCCGTCGATCGTCACGTGCACCTCCGCGTCCGGCGCGGATACATCGTCGTCGTCATAGTTCCACACCAATACGGCCGCCTGCCGTTGCGACCTGGTTGCCAGTGCATCCACGTCGGGCGCCTTGCGCGCACCGCTTGCCACCAGCTCATCGAGTGGGACCGCTCCCGTGCTCTCCGTCTTCACCCGCTCGCCGCCCATCATCCCCGTCATGCGGAAGAGATTCAGGATCGGCTTGTCGATGCCGCGCGTCGACAGCGTGCGATAGCCCTCGAAGTAGCCCCCGTCTTCAAACTCGAACGACCAGGAGAGCATCGCCGCCAGATTCACGCCCGCCCGATCCTGCATCTCGAACAGCGCCTTCACCGCCGTCGCCGTATATGCCGCATACAGCGGCCCATTGCGGTATCCATTCGCAGGGTTTTCCTGCGCCGAACACGCCGCGCATCCCTCCGGATCGGCCTCGCTCAAAATAATTGGTAGCCGCTTCAGCTCCGGATGCCTGGCCACAATCCGGAATCCCTCATCGGCTGCCTGCAACTCATGCGCAAGCCCCATCCGCACATGCCCATCCACCAGGCTCGGGCGGCCCTTGGGATGGAACGAGATGAAATCCAGCGGAATCGAGCCGCCGTCGACGGCGCTTCTGTCGTTCAGGCAGTGTTCGAGAAATCGCTCAAGAAACGCGCTCGCTTTGGCATTCGCCGGCCCGGTACTCGCCGGCCCACCCACCTTGGCGTCGGGGAGCGCCGCCCGTACGCCTGCCACCGTATAGTCGTACAGCTTGAGATACTCCGCCGGCGTTCCATGCCAATACTCGATGTCCGGTTCGTTCCATACCTCGAAGTACCACGTGCTCACCTGCTCTCGGCCGTAACGCTCAACCAAGTGCTCGGTGAACCTCCGCACCAACTCCCTCCAGAGCGCGTAGTCCTTCGGCGGGTTGTTCGACGCGCCCCCCATCGTATGCGCAGGGAAGTGAAGCTGGTATTGCGTAATGCCCGGTACCGTTGCCGCCAGATCCTTCGGCATAAAACCCAGTTCCACCATTGGCCGTACGCCTGCCTTCGCAAATTCGTCAAAGGTCCGGTCGGTAATGGTGAAGTCGTAAACGGGCTTGCCCTTCGCGTCCAGATGAAAGACATTCGACGAGCTCCACTTCAGCTCCGCCACGCCGTCGCCTGACGTCAGCAGATGATGCGCGCGGATCGTTACCGGCTCAGGGCTCAGATCGTGCAGTTCGCCCAGCAACTGCTCGCCGTAGTGCATCGTCGTGTAGTTCGATTCGTCGTAACCAAACCAGTTCGTGATGGGGCTGTAGCTCCCAACCGGCTTTGCAAGATTGACCTCAATCGAAACCGGATCAGGCCGGGAAGTCTGCCCCAGGGCAGCCAGACTCACAAGACAGATCAGGATAAAGGCGGCCTTCCCCATAGCTCCCCCTGCTCACATCGTCAACCACGACGCCCGCGGCCTGCGCGGCCGCTCTCCGGCAGTTCAATCAGCTCAATCCTTCCCAGCCCCTTACAGGCATCGGGCGGGCAGGCTCCCTAAAAACCGTATAAAATTATGATAAATAAGCACTTAATAGAACTACAGGCCCGTAATCCGCTCCATCAGTGCGTCAAAGTCCTCAAGCCGCGCGTACTCGATAATCACCTTGCCCCGCCCATTGCGATCCTCGATCATGACCTTCAAACCCAACGCCCGCTGCAGCTCGTCCTGCGCCTCGCGCACATTGGGATCGAGAGGCAACTTGACCTTGGGCTCCTTCTTGACCTTGCGCGTGGGGTCGATCATGCCCTGCACATAGCTCTCAGTCTGCCGCACCGACATTGAAAGCGCCGCCACGCGCTGCGCCGCCTTTTCAATCTCCTCTGCGCTTTCAAACGCCAGCAGCGCGCGCGCATGTCCAAACGTCAGCACGCCCGACTCCACACGCTGCTGCACAGATGGTGGTAACTTCAATAGACGCAGAAAGTTAGCAACCGTAGCACGGTCTTTTCCGGTGCGCTGCGCCATCTGCTCCTGGGTCATGTGGAACTCGCGCGACAACCGTTCGAACGCCCGCGCCTGCTCCATCGCGTTCAGATCGGCGCGCTGCAGATTCTCGACGATGGTGATTTCCATGGCCTGCTCGTCCGAGACCTGCCGCAGAATTGCCGGGACCGTGGCCTTGCCGGCCAGCTTGGAAGCGCGCCAGCGGCGCTCTCCTGCGATCAGCTGGAAACGCCCGCTCGCCTGGGGCCGTACCAGAATTGGCTGCACCACTCCGTTCGCCGCAATCGAAGCAGCCAGCTCCGCAAGTTGCTCTTCGTTCACGTGCGATCGCGTCTGAAACGGGTTCGGATCGATCTGGTCCACGGCAATCTCGCGCGGCTTGCCGCCTTCGGGCTCGCTCGCAGGGCCAAGATGCGGGCGCGGAAGCAGTGAATCGAGCCCCTTGCCAAGGGCGCGGCGTTTCAGATCGGAAACCGGAATATTTGACATCGACAATCCTCAATTCTGCGCATTGCAATTGCGGCGATAACATGTCCCCAGGCCCCGGCTGCATGATGCCCGCTCACAGCGGGCGATCCTCGCCGCGTTCATTCCTCTGCGGCCAGTCCAGGCAGGTGATCCCATCACCTCGCCCCTCAGGAGTAGGGCCAGAAAGTCACCTTCGCCTGCGGCCGCGCCACTGCCATCTTCTTGCGCTCGATGGCTCGCGGGCTTTCCATTTGATTGCGGGCCAGGAACTCGGCCGTGAGATCGAAGTAGGCCTCTGTGCCCCGTGAGCGCGGGTCATACACCGCCACCGGCTTGCCATGACTCGGCGCCTCGGCAAGGCGTACGTTCCGCGGTATCACCGTACGATAAAGAATCTCGCGAAAATACTCGCGCAGGGTCTCCGTCACTTGCTGAGCCAGATTGGTTCGGTCGTCATACATGGTCAGAAGAACACCCTCGATCGTCAACTCCTGGTTGTATGCCGCGCGGACGCGCTCCAGAGTTGAAATCAGCTCAGAGATCCCTTCAAGGGCAAAATACTCGGCTTGAAGTGGCACAATCAGCGACTCCGCTGCGCTCAGTACATTCAACGTCAGCAGGTCCAGGGCGGGAGGGCAGTCCAGAAGAATCCAGTCAAAGTTCTCTCGAATCGGATCGAGAGCCCGTCGCAAGCGCAGCGTCCGATCCTCCGCCCCGGCCAGCTCAATATTCGCGCCAGTCAGATTCTTCGAGCCGGGAAGAAGCCAAAGCCGATCCACGCCCGCAGGAAGAATCACCTGATCCGCCGGGCTGTCGCCCACCAGCACGTCGTAGATGGAGTGTCGCTCATCATCGCGCTGAAATCCCAGCCCCGACGAGGCATTCGCCTGCGGATCGCAGTCGATCAGGAGCGTCTTCAATCCCTCCAGGGCCAGGCACGCGGCGAGATTGATGGCGGTTGTGGTCTTGCCCACTCCGCCCTTCTGATTGACGATCCCAACTATCTTCCCCATGGCTTTCCAGACTAAAGGCAGACGCGTCTTCGCGCCCAGCCACTTGCATTGTGGGAAACCATGCCCCGCTGTGGAAACTGCCCCATCCAGCGCGCTCCTGATCTCCCGCAAGCACTTGCCGCAAAAGAAGTTCACCTTCGTCTGTCAGAATCCTCGCCGCACATGCCATAGAACGCCCAATGGTGGAAAACTATCGCCTCAACGTCTCAGCCGCTGACATATTTATCCGGTCGTACCTTCTCGGTAATAAGCCCGGTTTGGGCCCCGCGCCCAGGATGTTTCACGTGGAACATTCGCCCGCACTCCCCTCAAGCTGCAACCCCTGTTCCACGTGGAACAACCCCTCCGCCGCGACCCACCTCCGCCTGCCGACCCATCCTTCCCTCAAAATCCCCGAGCAGCACCACATTGCGCTTGCCACCACCCACCTTGCGCATCTATCCTTTGCCCGACATTCATCAGCTCTGGATCAACGCATGCCTTCTACTCAGTGGCCTCGCCTTTTCGACCGCCGCCAAGCCATCCAAGGCGCTCTTGCCGTCACTGCTGCCTCATTCCTCCCCGGATGCGGCTCGACTCCAACCTCCACCTCCGGTTCTACCAGCGGATCCCCATCCAACAGCAATCCGCAGCCGGTTCCCGCCGGATCCATCACCTCTGCCTCGTTAACCGTCTCGCCCACTACCGTCGGCTCCATCGGCCCAGCCTTTGCCGGGCTCTCCTACGAGAAAGCCTCCCTGACCGAAAGCCCCTACCTCTTTGCGGCCACCAACGCCAACCTCATCGCCCTCTTCAAACTCATCGGCCCCAGCCTCCTCCGCATCGGCGGCAACTCCGTCGACCGCAACGTCTGGACGCCCAATGGCCCCGGACAGACTCCCGGACAGATCGCCCCCAGCGACGTAGACTCCCTTGCCGCCTTCGTCAAGGCCACCGGCTGGCAGTGCCTCTATGGAGTCAACCTCGGCGGCAGCGGACCAAACCCTTACACCAGTGGATCCATCCTCGCTGCGACAACCCCCGCCCTTGCTGCCGGCGAAATCGCCTATGCCCTTAAAGCCTTCGGCTCCTCCCTCGCCGGCTTTGAAATAGGCAACGAGTGCGATCTCTACGGAAACTCCTACTTCGCCGGAACCGCCTGGAACCTCTCCGCCTTTGAGTCTCTCTGGACCCAGTTCCGCTCCGCAATCCTCGCTCAATCCCCTC
>JAKCDN010000055.1 GCA_021841795.1 Acidobacteriota bacterium
CGCATAGTGCATCTCTCCGGCGACGATCTGGAAGGGCTTGCCGTCGAGCAGGAACTGGCCATGGTCGACGCGGAAGGTGTGCTGCGGAGCTGCCTGATCCGCGGCCAGCGCGGCACGGGGGCCTGTAAACAGGCAGGACAAACTGGCGGCAAGGAAGACGGCAAGCGGTTTGATTCTGAAGTTCATCAAAGGTATCTTTCGGGCCTGGATTAGAAGCCGCCGCGCGAATTTTTGCGGGGCGCGCATGTTGGCGGAGGACAGTCTCTCGCGACCATCCCATGATATGCCACGGAGGCCGCGGGCAGCGGAGAGCGGCAACGCATGGCGAACGGAAGCCGGCGCCGCGGACTAGCGGCGATGGGCGAGAAGCAGCATCAGCAGCAGGATGACGACGGGAATGAGCGCCAGCGCTCCGTAATAGAGAAACTTGCGCAGACGCGGGGATCGGCGGTTCTGCCAGTCGCGGATTTCGGCGCGGTCTTCGACTCCCACCTGTTCAGGATGATCGAGATCGTGGAGGAACTCCTCGGCGCGCGGGTAACGGTTCCTGGGATCGCGTTCGAGAGCGCGGTAGAGGATCTCCTGCATCTGGGGCGTAACCTCGGGATCGGCGACGCGGGGCGGCGTGGGGTGGTTGAGCAGGCGATCGTTCATGGCGGCGAGCGGCGTGGGGCCATGGAAGGGCAGCTTGCCGGTGAGCATCTCGTAGAGGATGACGCCCATGGAGTAAAGGTCGCTGCGACCGTCGCCGCGCTTGCCTTTGACCTGCTCGGGCGAGATGTAGTCGGGGGTGCCGAGGGCGGTGGTGAAGTTGGCGTAGGTGAGACGGCGCGCGGAGGTATCGCCGGCGATGCCGAAGTCGATGAGCTTGATGTTGTCGTTTTCGTCGACGAGGATGTTTTCCGGTTTGAGGTCGCGATGGACCACGCCGTTGGCGTGGATGTAGGCGAGAGCTTCGAGGACGCCTTTGGCGATGCGCAGGGCGCGTTCGCCGGGGATGCGGCCATGGTCGAGGATGCGGCGCAGGAGCCTGCCGTCGCACCACTCCATGACCATGTAGACGCGGGAGCGTTTTTCGCCGCCGTAGACGCGCATGACGTTGGGGTGGTCGAGACGCTGGCCGATGGAGGACTCGCGCTGAAAGCGGTCGCTGAAGAGTGGATCGGCCTCCATGTCGGGATGAGGGATTTTGAGAGCCACGGTGCGGCCGTCGCGGGTGTCGGTGGCGCGGTAGATGGTGGCCATGCCGCTGCGTGCGACCGAGGCGTCGATGCGGTAGGAATCGACGTGCTGGCCGGGCTCCAGTGGATCGTAAAAGCTCATTTTGCCGTGGGCTCCGTCGGGGTTCTCTTTACTGTAGCGGAAACTGTCGCGGTATGGAGTAAGGATTCTGTAAGGAGAAGCCATGGTTGATGCGGCTTTGAAGATGTCTCGCGGCTACCGCAATTCCCGGTTACTGTTGCCGTTTCGATTGGGCGCCATGTTGCCTCTGCCTGAGTCGCGCGGACTTGCATGCTGTGGCTCCAGGATGCGGCTACGCCGGAATCGGAATCATTCCGCACGGCCAAGATCCGGCTTGCGCTCCGGCTCCCGGTGGTTCTCACGCGGGCAGGCGGTAGGGGCGGCCGCGGTACATGCCTACCTGCTCGACGGCACGGACGCGAATGACCTGGGCGGTGGTGTTGTCGCCGCCGTCGATTTCTACGGCGCGGGCGACAAGTTCGTGGGCGATCTGCGTGGCGTCTTTTTTCTGCGAGGCGATGGCGGCGATCTCGGGCGCTTTCATCTCATCGTGCAGGCCGTCGGTGCAGAGGACGAAGACGTCGCCGGGCTGGATGGTGACGGCGGTGGTGTCGGGCGAGACGAACATCTCGGGGCCGACGGAGCGGATGAGCACGTGGCGGGAATCGGAGGCGGCGATCTCGTCGGCGGAGAGCAGGCCCATCTTGCGCTGTTCGTTGACGAGGGTGTGGTCCTGGGTGATCTGGCGGGCCTGGCCGTTGCGGACCAGATAGCAGCGGGAGTCGCCGACGTGAGAGACAACGGCCTGATCGTAGCGGAGCGCGCACGCAACCAGGGTGGTGGCCATGTTCTGGCCGCGGTATTGCGGGTTGAGCCGGCAATCGTGGACGGCGGTGTTGGCGCGCTCGATGAGCTTCGGCAGCAGGCTGATGAGCATGGAGCCCGAAGGCGCTTTGGCGAACTCATCGGCGAGCACGGAGACGGCGGTGGCGGAGGCAACTTCGCCGAGGTCGAGGCCGCCGACGCCGTCGGCTACGACAAATAGATAACCATGGGTGCGGGCCTGGGCGCGCGATGCAGGAACAAATGAGCCGCAGGCGTCTTCATTATTGGTACGAACTTTGCCGTAGTCGCTTGCGTGACCGAACTGTACATCCAACATCGGGGACCGCCGTCAGGAGTCTTTCGCGGAAGGTATCGAGGAGACATTCCGCAGCGGCCAAGGCCGCATGTATTTTGCTTCATCCGGGGCAGGGCTGAAGCCGTGCCTGTTCAAACCATATCGATGCAATCGGCTTGTGCGATTGCGCCGTGGAAACGCCAAACTGGGTGGATCTGCTCTCCGGCTTTTCTTGAACGAGGCCGGAGAGAAGATCCACCCAGGATCGGGGGATGAGTGAAGGAGCAGTTACGAAATCTGCTCTCTGGCTGTCAGCAACGCGGCTTTGCCTTTGGACCTGGAGGAGCGGATAAAGTAGACCGCGCCGTAGAGGCCCCAGACAGCGGAGATGCCGAGAGCGGTGAGGGGCTCCATCTTGGTGCCGAGATTGAAGAAGGGGCCGATGATATAGAACGCCATGCAGATGAGGTTGGCGATGAGGCCAAAGCCGGGGATCAGGTAGTGTTTGACGATGTGCCGGTCGTGGCGCTCAGAGTAAGCAACGATGCAGAGGAAGCAGCTTAATCCGTAGAGGATGAAGGTGCCGAAGTTGGAGGTGAGGGTGATGGCCAGCAGGGAGTTGGGCAGCGCGGCCATCTGCGCGTGGGAGGTATAGCCGAAGCTGGAGAAGATGTTGTGGGGCAGGGCGGCGATGGAAGCGTCGGTGGGCGCACCGGCATCGCCGAAGGCGAGGGAGACGGCGACGCAACCGATCACGGCGGAGATGGCGGCCAGGGTCCAGATGGCGCGGCGCGGAGAGAGCGATTCGGCGTGCAGCAGGCCGAAATGCTCGGGCACCTCGTTGTCCTTGCCCATGGCATAGGTGACGCGGGCGCCGGTGTTCATGCAGCTGAGGGTGGTGCCGATCAGCGCCAGGAAGACGGTGACGGCCTCGGCCATCATGAAGTACTTGCCGTGGCCCTGGCCGAGCAGCGCATCGCCGACCATGATCATCATGTCGCCGATGGGCGCGGCCGAGCTGGCGGCGCTCTGCATGGTGTAACCGGAGTTGAGGAAGTAGTTGGCGCAGAAGTACTCAAACAGATAACAGAACAGTCCCTGTATGAGCAGCGAGGCGATGACCGCGATGGGGATGTGCTTGGTGGGGTTCTTGGCCTCGCCGCCCATGGCGGTGACGGATTCGAAGCCGACCAGGATGAGGATGGCGACGGTGGCCTGGATGAACATCCAACTGAACTTGTGGACGCTGACGACGGAGGCCGCGTTGGGGTGGGTGAGGAAGTTGCCGCTGGAGTCGGTGGTGGGGTAGCTGACGGTGAAGGGAACGGGCTTGCCCGCCTTGTCGAGCAGCGGAAGCGGGTTGCCTCCCGCGTCGCGCATGATCGATCCGTCCTTCGGGTTGGTGGCGAACTGGTAGCTGTAGGTGGACATCGACTGGCCGTCGTACTGGAAGGCGGCGGCGCCATCGGGATGGTTGGAGCGATAGCCGAGGGCGAGCACGCTGAAGACCACGAGGGCCGAGATCTGGACGACGTTGATGGCGATGTTGACGGCGGTGGAAGCGCCCGCGCCCTTGGAGGCGATCCAGGCGACGAAGAAGGAGAAGACGATGGCTACCAGGCCCATGAACACAGGTCCGGGGTTGGAGCCGCTGATGAAGTTGGGATAGAGGAAACCAACCACGTAGCCGACGAAGATGCCGGTGGTGGCAACCATCACGCCGGGATAAACCCAGTAGTACAGGTGCGAGCCCCATCCCACGATGAACTTGGCGATACGGGCATACTTGAAGGCCTTGTCTTTGGAGAGCATGGCCTGCTCGGCGTAGTAGTAACTGGAACCGGTGCCGGGGTAGAGCTTGGAGACCTCAGCGTAGGCAACGGCGGTGGCCAGGCAGAGCAGGAGAGCGGCGAAGATCCCCATCCACATGGAAGGCGCGGTGGAAGGCTGTCCGGCCACGCCGGTGGTGGCCTGAATGAAGAAGGTGAGCCACAGGAAGGCGCCGGGGGCGATAAGCGCCATTGCGTTACTGGTTAAACCAGTGAGGCCGAGCGTGGCCTGCATTTGAGGTGCTTTCGTATCTGCCATGAGTATTCTCCTGAGGTTGAAGATTTCATCTTGCAGGGCCCGGTCGAGATATCTCCGGACGCTTTTGAGGAGTACTGAATGTGGCGCATCCTCTGCCGTGTGCGCTGAGCCAGCGACGCGGCGTCTTCCGGAATGGGCCTGTCCGTTGGCGATGCCGAACAAGCCCGGTTGATCAGCGGTGATGCGAGTCTACCGTCCGCAACGTGAGGACGATATAAAGAACAAAACGAATGTTTCGGCCGGCGGTGAGCTGAATACCCGACGGCCTGTTTCAGGGGAATTGAAGGGGGATTTCCCGACCGCGAAGGAGCTGCATTTTTCCTGCGGAAGCCGGCGCGCGACGCCAGCCTGGCGCACGCGCCGGCTTCCGGTTATTTCTTGACGATGTTGTCGCCGAAGATGAAGCCGAACTCACCCACCGCGCGGAACTGCGTGGGCTGAGTTCCGGCAGTGCCGAAGACGGTTCCGGGAGTGTAGTTCATGGCGTGCACCACGGCGATGTCGGTGCGGAAGTAGAAGCCGCCCTTCTGATAGGTGGGGGTGACGGTAAAGCTGGTGGCCTTGCTTCCGGGGCCGTAGAGGAGATTGACGTCGGGCCCGCCGACGGAGCCGGAGGTGGCAATGTACTCAAAGCGGCCGGGCAGCGCGAAGCCGTTTTTGAAGGCGCGGCTGAGGGAGATTGCGCCGCCGGTAGTCGAAGCGCCCTTGACCACGCCTACTTCAGGATTGGTAGGCACCTTGCTGTACTGGAAGTAGGGCTGCACGATCCACGCGCCCTTGGTGTAGGTGTAGATGACGGTGTGCATGTAGCTGTTGTTCTGCACCGGGGTAGCCATGGTCTGAAAGACCGTGGCATCCATATTTCCCATGCCGTCGTAGACCAGGCTGTGCGGACCCTTGGTGAAGGTGAGCGAGCCGCTGAGCCAGGAGTAGCGGTTGGAGTAGTAGCCGTCATTCCAACTGAAGGATGCAGTCAGGTATTTGCCGAGTGTCTGATTGACCTGAATGCCGTGGTTGACCGCGTTTTCCTGGCCCCAGAGAAGACCGCGCTCGATGTCGAAATTCTGATAGGTAAAGGTGGACTCGGCGCCCATCAGCGTAGGCAGGGAGCCGATCTGCCAGGTTGTGGTTTTGCCGGTGGCAATCTTGGCGAAGGCGACCGGAACGGGTCCGAAGAAGTCCTTGACGGTGTCCTGAGCATCGAGATAGGCCGTACCCAGCGTGGGCATGGTGTACTCGCCCACCTGGACGAACCACTGAAACTTTCCGTCGGCCTTCTGGATGAACAATTCGCCGTTGCTGAGGGTGGCTTCCTTGTCATCGTCGCCCAGGACGGCGTTGGTTTGTCCCTGAGCGTAGCCGGTGAGAATTCCATTGACGGAGAGCTTGCCGAATGGGCCGGCGTCGAACACGGCCGGGGGCACCCACTGCAGCGGGCCGGTGAGCACGAAGGTGGAAAGCGGAGCCGGCGCGGCGTCGGCAGGAGCAGCGGGCGCGGGGGGTGGCGCGGCCGGCTGGGAAGACGAGGGAGCCGGTGATTGCGCTCCCGCAAGGAGCGCGGCAGACAGCGCGGCTCCGGCGATCGAACGTAAGATGACCATGGCTTTCGATTGCATCGACACGAATCCTCCAGAAAAAATTTGGGTATGACGCAAGGCACAGCTAGATCGTTCAGGCGCATAAGTACACGCCCTCTCAACACCAGGAATTAGGCCCGTCGAGGCTGCAGAGAGGTGAGCAAGCTTGTGGTTGGGATTGCCGCCAGCTCAACGACAATCAGCTAATGGTCGTGGAAGACGCGGAAAGAGTGAAATCGCCTGACACCAGTAACGCAAACAGAGCATAAAGATTTAATGAGGATCGAAAAATGTTTTCTTTGATGGAGCGCGGCCGCGGACTAACTCGATGGGGCGGCAGGGACTTGCGCGCCGAGAGACGGGCGCGCCGGGTGCGGCGGCAGCGCATGAAAAAGCCATAAAGAACCTGCTAGACTTTACTTTCTCCGGTTCAGGCGCCCGCCTCCGAGGTCATCAAGAGCAGTAATGGCGGTGACGAATGCGCGCAGGCGGAGCGCAGTGCGGGCAAATGCATGACGGCGCAGCAGGCGGCGCAACAGAGGCCTGGAGACGCAACATTCAGGCAGCAAAGGTGAGTGGGCATTGACTCAGAGTTACCTGGCGCGCTCGGGGTTCGGACCATGGAGATCGCGAGGCCACGGCTCGCGCGCGCTTTTGTTTGTGCTGGAGACGGCGCTTGGAGCCGTGAGCGTGGTGCTGCTGGCGGCGCTGGCGCACTGGTTCACGTGGCTGCTTCCGATCGCCGCGCTGCTGTATCTGCTTGTGGTGGTGCCGACGTCGCTGCTGTGCGGCTTCTGGCAGTCGGCGATAGTCTCGTTGACGGCGGTGCTGGCGCAAGGCTGGTTCACGGCGCAGCAGCCGGATCTGTCACTGGCGGCGAACCCGGCAAACTGGATCACGCTGGTAGTGTTTGTCGCGGTGGCGCTGACGGTGAGCTGGCTGTCGGCGCGGATCACAGAGCACGCGCGCGAGGTGGAGTCGCGCGGCGGGCAGATGGAGGATCTCTACGAGTTCACCCGGCGCACGCTGCAGATGAACCTGCACATGGAGCCGGGGCAGCAACTGGCAGAACTGGTGCACGGGATCTTCGATCTGGAAGCGGTGGCAGTGTTCGATGCGGATCTTCACGAGGTCTACGAGGCGGGGTACTGGAACGTTGATCCGCAGGAGCTGGCGCAGAATGTGTATTACTTCGAGACCTCGGACGACGATGGAGAGAGCGGGATAGGAAGGCGCGTGGTGCGGCTGGGGTCGGTGCCCATCGGCAGCCTGGTGGTGCGCGGCGATACGAGCCCGCTGATCAACAATGCGATCGCGTCGCTGATAGCGATCACCTTCGATCGCTATCGGGCCTTCGCCAATGAGAGTCGGATCGAGACCGAGCGGCGCACCGAGCAACTGCGGGCGACGGTGCTGGACAGCCTGGCCCACGCGTACAAGACGCCGCTGACGGCCATCCGCGCAGCGTCAACGGGATTGAGCGAGATGGGGAGACTGTCGGCGGGGCAGGCGGATCTGGTGGCGCTGATCGACGAGCAGACGAGCCTGCTGAGCGAACTGACCACGCGATTGCTGACGACGGCGCGACTGGACGCCGACGATGTGGCAATCCACGTCGAGCAGGTGAACGCAGGGACGCTGGTTGAAGAAGTGGTGGGCAGCCTGAAGGACCGGCTGGCCAGCATGAAGGTGAAGATCGAGATCGAAAACGATGAGCTGGCGGTCCATTGCGATCGGCAGTTGATGGCCATGCTGCTGACCCAGTACATTGACAACGCGTGCAAGTACGCGAATTTTGGAACCACGATCACGATACGGGTTGTGAGCACGGGCAGCGAGGCGATCTTCTCCGTGCACAGCTACGGGCCGGTGATTCCGATCGCGGACCGGGAGCGCATCTTCGATCGCTATTACCGCTCATCGGGTTATGCCAAGAGCGCTCCGGGAACGGGGATCGGGCTTTCGGTAGCCAAGCGGGCCGCGCAGATTCACGGCGGCTACGTGTGGGTGACGAGCGAAGAGCAGGAAGGCTCCACGTTCTTTGCCGCAATTCCGCTGGAGAAGCAGCGGAGCTAGCGGAGCCGGACGGGGAGCAGGAGCGTGCGGGCCGGGCTTGATTTTCGCGCGCACCGCGAGCGATCCCGGAGGCGTTAACAGGGTTTGGAAAGAGACAAGGAGCGTTCACGATGATGCAGGCGGCAATCCGCATTCTGGTGGTCGATGACGAACCGGCGATTCGCAGGGCCCTGCGTCCACCGCTGATGGAGCTGGGCTTTCAGGTGGCCGAGGCCTCGCGGGGCGAGGAGGCATTGCAGGCGCTGCGGGGCGGGACGTACGACGCGGTGCTGCTCGACATCAACATGCCCGGGATCGGCGGGATGGAGACGCTGCGGCGCATCCGCAGCTTTGCTCCCCGGCTGCCGGTACTGATGCTGACGGTGCGCGACGACGAGGAGGACAAGGTGGAGGCGCTGGATTTTGGCGCGGACGACTACGTGACCAAACCGTTCAGCACGCGGGAGCTGATCGCGCGCATTCGCAGCGCGGTGCGGCGCGTGCGCGCGCCGGCACGGCCGGAGGACGCGCCGATTGAGATCGGCGAGATCCGCCTGGACCCGGTGAAGCGGCGCGTCACCAAACGCGGGGAAGCGATCAAGCTGACGCGGAAGGAGTTCGACATTCTGTACTGCCTGATGACCCGGGCCGGGCGCGTGGTGACGTATGCCAAGCTGCTGACCGCGGTGTGGGGCGCCGAATGCCGCGAAGAGGTGGAATACCTGCGCACCTTCGTGCGCCAACTGCGCAAGAAGATCGAGGACGATCCCTCGAATCCGCTCTACCTGCTGACGGATGTGTATGTCGGATACCGCTTTGCGGACGCGATGATGTTTCCGCAGGAGCCCGGCGCCGGAGCCGGCGGCAACGAGTCCACGGAGATGCCGGCCGAGGGCGTGTAGAGGGCGGCGCGCCCGGTGATTCCGCCGGGCGGTCGCAACGCGCCGCGCGATGCGTCCGCGATGCGATTGCGGGAGGCGCAGGCCAGCGCGTGCCGATTACTCGTCGTAGTGCAGCAGGCTGAAGACGTCGTATTCCTTGAAGCGCTCGCGGCCCTTGAGGAAGTCGAGCTCGACGGCGAAGCCGAGGCCGGCGATCTTTCCGCCCAACTGGTTGACGAGTTTCACAGTAGCTTCCATGGTGCCGCCGGTGGCGAGCAGGTCATCGACGAGGACGACACTCTGCCCGGGGGCGATCGCGTCGGTGTGAATCTCCAGCGTATCGGTGCCGTATTCGAGGTCGTAGGAGACGCGGGCTACGGGAGCGGGCAGCTTTCTAGGCTTGCGGACGGGAACGAAGCCGGCATTGAGGCGGTAGGCGAGCGCCGGGCCGAAGATGAAGCCGCGCGCCTCGATGCCGAGCACGAGATCGATCTTGCGCTCGATGTAGTGCGCGGCCAGAGCGTCAATGAGCTGCGCAAAGCCGGTTTTGTCTTTCAGGAGCGTGGTGATGTCGTAAAAGAGAATTCCCGGCTTGGGGAAATCGGGCACGGTGCGGACCAGCTTTTTAAGGTCCTCGACGTTGACGGGATTGATGCAATCCTGCATGAAAGTCTTTCGCTCCTGGGTCACAGATCGATGTTCGGCGAACCGTCTTCAGTTTACTAGAGTCAGGGATCAGGAATTTTGAATGCGGTGGCGAGGCTGGGCGATGGCGGCGCGCCGGGGATCGCTCGGGATCGAGTTACCAGGCGCCGTCGATGCGGAAGGCCGAGAGGCCTTCGCCTTCGCGGTCGTGGAGCGGATGCTCGATGACGCGATCGACGCGGCTGCCGCGGGGGCCACGTTGGAGGCTGAGGCGCAGATCGGCGAGGTCGGCAGGATCGCCGGCGGCGACAACTTCCACGTCGCCGTCTTCAGTGTTGCGCACCCAGCCTTTGAGCTCGAGCTCGCTGGCCTCACGATGCACGAACCAGCGAAAGCCCACACCTTGTACGCGGCCTTGAATGAGGAAGTGAAGGACCATGGTCATGGCCAGTTTTGCAGATGGCTGCGCGGGGGTGCAAGGGTGACGGGACGGAAAGGCGGGCGAGGTCGCGGGTTTGGGCGCGGGCTTGGCGCCGCCGGCGCGTGCCGGCGATGGGCCGCAGGGGCGCTTGAGCCGGAAGGCTAAAGCACGCCGGGGATCAGGGCCTTTATGCGCCGGCGATAGGCCGGGTAATCCTGGGGAAAGGTCTGGAGCATGAGCTGTTCTTCCTGGCGGATCTTCACCGAGTAGGTGGCAAAGACCAGAATCCAGCCCAGGATGCATCCGCTGCGATCGACGGCGAGCGAGGAGCCGGCGAGGGCCAGGAGCAATCCGGAGTAGATGGGATGGCGAACGAGCTTATACGGTCCCTGGACGATCAGCACGTGTCCCTGCTTGACCGACGGGCGGGCGCTCCAGTTGGAGCCGAGGGAGACGCGGGCCCAGATGGCGAGGCCGCAGCCCAGGACGGTGAGGATCAGTCCGGACTCCTGCATGGCGAGGGACTGGGGCCAGAGATGGAGGTTGAGCCAGCCCTGCCGGATGGCATGGGAGGCGACGAGGGTATATCCGATTGCGATCGGCGCCAGCAGCAGAAAGCGGGAGAGAAGCGAGGTCTGGCGGGCCGGGCGCTTGGTAAGGAAGATGCCGACGAGCCATACGATGGCCGTGACTCCCCAGGCAGAATCAATGGCAGCGGCAAGGATCGGGTTCACACGCAATGCCCCTTTGCGGATTTATACAAATGCTACTACGGGTCAGGGCCATCGCATTTGGATTATGAACTGCGAGCAGGATCAGCTTTGCAAGGGCACGGCTGAGGCCGGCCCTTGCAAAGCACAATCATCCCATGTCTTGAAATGCGATTGCCCCGACTACGGGGCGGCGCGAATACGCCGGATTCAGCTCCCGCGCTACACTGGGAGCAGCATGGTCTTTGTCCTGGACAATTACGACTCGTTTACCTACAACCTGGTGCAGTACCTGGGCGAACTGGGCGCGGAGGTGGTGGTGCGCCGCAACGACGAGGTGACGCCCGCCGAGGTTGAGGCCCTGAAGCCGGAACGGATCCTGCTTTCTCCGGGGCCGTGTACGCCATCGGAGGCCGGCATCCTGGTGGCGCTGATTCGTCACATGGCGGGCAAGGCGCCGATTCTGGGGGTTTGCCTGGGGCATCAGGCGATCGGCGAGGCCTTCGGGGGGAAGGTGATTCGAGCCAAGACGCTGATGCACGGCAAAACCAGCGCGGTAGTGCACGACGGGAAGGGAGTATTCTCCGGATTGCCTACTCCGCTGACCTGCACGCGCTACCATTCGCTGATCGTGGAACAGGAAACGCTGCCCGCGGAGCTGACCGTGAGCGCGTGGACGGCAGAGTTGAATGGGACGGGCACCGTGATGATGGGGATGCGGCACCGCACGCTGCCGGTGGAAGGGGTGCAGTTCCATCCCGAGAGCGTGCTGACCCAGGGCGGCCACCAGATGATACGCAATTTTCTGGAAATGTAGGCGATGGACGTTGTCCCCGCGGCTCGGACGGCAGAGACGGCTCTGATGCGGGAGTTGGGGCGGCTGCGTGCGCCCGGCTGCGCAGCAGCGCGGACGCTGTGCGCGCTGGCGCTTTGCGCAGC
>JAKCDN010000056.1 GCA_021841795.1 Acidobacteriota bacterium
ATAACGGCCCGAACATCGTGCCGCGGCCCGCCAACGCATGGCCGATCGCGCCGAAGGGTTTCAAGGTGGAGCTCTACGCGACGGGGCTGGATAATCCGCGCCTGATCCGTGTTGCGCCCAACGGCGACCTGTTTCTGGCCGAGAGCGCGAGCGGCAAGATCAAGGTGTTCCGCGGCGTGGATGCGCAAGGCAACCCGAAGCAGACCGCGGTGTTTGTCGGCGGACTGCACCAGCCGTTCGGGATTGCGTTTTACCCCAACGGGGCGCACCCGCTCTGGGTGTATATCGGCGACACGGACGCCATTGTGCGCTTTCCTTACCGCAACGGCGACCTGGAGGCGCGCGGCCCGATGGAGCACATTGCCGATCTTCCGGGCGGCGGCCGGCTGCGCGGCGGCGGGCACTGGACGCGGGATCTGGCCTTCTCACTGGACGGGAGCAAGCTGTTCGCCTCAGTGGGCTCGCACTCGAACGTGGACGACTCGGACACGCATCCGGAGGAGTTCCACCGCGCGGATGTGCTGGAGTTCACGCCCGAGGGCAAGTTTCTGGAGGTCTACGCCTCCGGGCTGCGCAACTGCGTGGGCGAGGCCATCGATCCCACCACCGGCCAACTGTGGTGCTCGACGAACGAGCGCGACGCCCTGGGCAACAACCTTGTGCCCGACTACATCACCCACGTTCAGGAGGGTGGCTTCTACGGCTGGCCGTGGTGGTACATGAGCGTGGGCGGAGGCAAGCAGGATCCGCGGCACGCGGGCAAGCACCCGGAGCTGAAGGGCAAGGTGATCACGCCGGACATCCTGCTGAATCCGCATTTTGCGTCGCTGGAGATGACGTTCTACGAGGGCGCGCAGTTTCCGGCGCAGTACAAAGGCGACGGCTTTGCCGCCGAGCATGGGTCGTGGAACCGGGCGCAGCGGGCCGGGTACGAGGTAATCCGGCTGCCGATGAAGAACGGCCACGCGACCGGCGAGTATGAGGACTTCCTGACCGGCTTTACCGTGGGCAGCGGCGACGGCGACGTCTGGGGCCGGCCGGTGGGCGTGGCCGTGGCCGGCGATGGCTCCCTGTTTGTCTCCGACGATGGATCGCGGTCGATCTGGCACGTGATCTACACCGGGAAGAAGTAGCCGGGCGGTCAGCAGCCGGCAAACGGCGTCCTGGCGGGGAGAATTGCACCGGCCCTGGTGCAAAAGACGCGATTTCCGCGCCGATCCAGGGCTGTTGCCGGCCTCGGGCCAGGAAAAAAATGTTTTGGATAGATCCTGCAAAGAAGATCTTTATTTTCAGCGGCTTGCGCGACGACAAATCGACTAAAATCCCTGCTTTCAATGGCTTGCGGCCAGAATCTAGACAACAAAGAAGTTATCGCAGCTCCCGAGCCGCCGAATTCTGAAGCCGCAACACTCAAATCGACGCGCCCCAAGGAGCGGCGACAGGGCGCGAAAGCAAAAACGGCTACCGTCACCAGCAATTGCCCTGCAAGCAGCAAACGCGGCCCATGAGCCGCGTTTGCTGCCGATTGGTTCCATTATGCGCCCGGCGGGGGAAATCATCGGCAAAGAGCGCGGAAGATATTTGCGCGGAGGCGCAGGGCGCCGGGAACGCGGCGGCGGTTCCGGGTTGCGGCTCCCAAGACGCATGCCCGGTGAGCGCCCGTCCCACGGGAGCGAGGCCTCAGTGCCTGACCCAGCCGTATTTGCCGGCTTCGAAGCTGCGGCGGTCGACACGGGGCAGGGCGCGGGTTACGGGATCGGGAGCGAGCGGGAAATGACGGGCGGCGATGAGGGCCTCGGGGACACACCACACATCGTCTTCCGCGGTCATCCAATGGCAGGCATCGAGGCGGTGCAGGTTGAGGGGCACGGAGTAGGCGCGGAGAGTGTATTCGCCGCGCAGGTTGAAGTAGTTCGCAAAGTAGCTGAGGGCCAGCTCGCGGAGGGTGCGGTAGACGGGCGGGCGAAAGCGCAGGCCGGAAAAGTTGGACTTGGCGATGCCGCCCCAGAGGCCGCGCTCGCGGTAAAGGGCGACGACATGATCGTCGTCATGCACGGATTCCAGGTCCATGAGGAGCGGCGGCCGGCCGTTGACGCGCAGTGCGGCTGCGGCCAGGAGCGCGCCCTCAAGGCAGTGGCCCTTGCGCTCGCGGAGGACGCGGCGGGGCGACCAGGCGGTGTCGGCGTACTGGTAGTCGAGCGCATCGATGAACTTTTGAATCAGGGCCGGGGTTCTGAGGACGCGCAAGGTGCGCACCTCCGCCGGCGAGAGAGCCGTCTTTCGAGCCGCCTTGCGTTCCATATGCGTGCATCGCCTCCAGGGACATGGCTCCGCAGCGCCGGCGCGCAAAAGTTGTGCGGAGAGGCCAAAGGTGCATTTTAGGGCATGCGGAGAGATGGCCGGGGCGCCCGATCGGGGCATTTCCGCCACCTGATAGTCTCGAACCGTGGGCTTTGACAGGTTTCTTGGCAATACGGCGACGGTGACGCACCTGCGGGAGAGCGTGCGCGCGGGGCGATTTCCGCACTCGATGATTCTGGCGGGACCGCGGGGCGCGGGGAAATACACGCTGGCGCTGATGCTGGCGCAGGCGGTGAACTGCCTTGAGCCGACGGAGAGCGACGGACTGCCGGACTTTTGCGGAAGCTGCCGCAACTGCACGCGCATAGGCGCGTCCGCGGATCTGGATGCGCGGGTGGCCGAGGCCGTGGAGGCGCGGGAAGAGATGCGCGAGACCGACAAGCGGGAGACGCGCATCTTTGTGCAGACGCATCCGGACGTGCTGGTGGTGCCGCCCGATCCGCCGCAGCTTCTGATCAAGCTGGGGCAGGTGCGGCAGGCGATCCACGCGGCGTATTACCGGCCGCCGGTGGAGGCGCAGCGGGCGTTCACGATCTTTACGTCGTCGGCGTTTATGAAGGAGGCGGCGAACAGCCTGCTGAAGCTGCTGGAAGAGCCGCCGGAGCACACGACGCTGTTGCTGCTGACGGAGAATCCGCAGGAGCTGCTGCCGACGATCCGGTCGCGGGCGGTGATGCACCGGCTGGGCGCGCTGCCGGCGACGGAGCTTGAGGCGCTGCTGGCGGAGCGGCGGCCGGAGCTGCGGTCGCCGCAGCGCGCGCTGGCGGCCCGGCTGGCGCAGGGAGCGGTGGGACGCGCGCTGGCGCTGGACCTGGACGCGTACATGGCGAGCCGCAACGATGCCATGGTGATTCTGCGGACGGCGCTGCGGGAGCCCGACTACTCCGCGCTCTTCCACGCCACGGAGACCTATCGCGCCGGCGCGGACGGGCAGGAGAAGACGATCGGCCTGCTGCGCGCGCTGGGCGGCCTGTTCGAGGATCTGCTGGTGATTGTGGCGGGCACGCCGGGGCTGATGCGCAACCTGGATCTTGCCGGCGAGCTGCAACGGCTGGCCGAGGGGCTGAGCATCGACTGGATTGACGGCGCGGCGCGGGCGCTGGTGCAGGTGGAGCAGGGGATGCGCCGCAATCTGCTGCGGTCGCTCTCACTGGACGCGATGGCGGTGGGTCTGGCGGCGGAGCGCGGACAGTAGGCCCAGAGCACGGCGGGCGCGGCGGATGGCAGGCCGCGGATAGCGGACGGGCCGGGGCCGTTCAGCGCAGGAAGCGGAACAGGCCCTTGCGGTCGCTCTTGCCGATGGTGAGCCCGGCGGCGGATTTAGCCATGTCGCGGAGGGCGCGGGAGATGGGCGAATCGATGAGCACCATGGGCGTAGCGGTCTCGCGGGTGCGGCGCGCGGCCGCGTAGTCGTCGGGAATCTTCCACTGGGCGGGACGCGTGAGGGCCTCGGAGATCTTTTTCTCGTCGAAGACCAGATCGCTGGGCTTGTAGCGGTTGAGGACGATCTGGAGGGTCTGGTCGCGGGTAAAGAAAAACTTCGAGACCATGCGGTTGGCATTGAAGAGCTCGGTGATGCCGACCTGGGTGACGAGGTAGATGATGGCGGACTTGTCAAAGAGGGCGGTGCCGAGGAGATCGATGCGGGAGCCCGCGTCGACGACGACAAAGCGATAGGATTCAGCGGCCACGGCGACCAGCCGGTCGATGGAGTCAAGGGGCATGGCGGCATCAGAGAATTCAGACGGGGAGGCCAGCACGGAGAGGCCGCTGCTGTGGTGGGCGACGAGGGTGGAAAGCAGCCTGTGGTCGAGGCGGTCAGGATACTGCAGCGCGTTGCGCACCGAGTATTCCGTGGTGATGCCGAGGTTGATGGCGACATCGCCGAGAGGCAGGCCGAAATCGACGAGGAGCGTGTTGCCCTCCGACTCCTGGGCCAGGGCAAGGGCGAAGTTGGCGGCGAGGGTGGTGACGCCGCAGCCGCCCTTGGTGCCAAGAAAGACAAAGAGGCGGCTGGAGGCACGCGCCTCCTGGCTGGCGATGGTGTAACGCTCGGCGGCGCGCGCCAGAGCGGAGGAGATCTCATGCGCATCGATGGGGAAGACAAAGAACTCCCGCGCGCCGGCGCGCATGAGCTGCACGGTCAACTTCATGTCGACCCGCGAGGAGTACACCATGAGATAGATTTGCGGGTTGGTGTTGAGCTGCTCGGTGAGGGCGAAGGCCAGGGCGGGATCGCAGTCAACGTTGAGGAGAACGATGTTGTAGGGATCGGGAAGGATCTGATCGAGGTCCGCGGCGCGAATCGGGAAGGAAGAGATCTGCGAGATCTGCAGGTTTCTGAAGTCGGCGAGGGCGGCAGCGACATTGGCGCGCCGGTGCGCGTCAGAGTCCATGATGGCTACGCTCAGGGATACCCGGCCGAGAAATTCAGAACCTGCACGATCAGTGAGCATAGATTTCGAACGAACTCCAACCTTTCATCATAGTCCATTGGAATCCGCTCAGGCATTGGCGAAGGTTTACCTGTCGTATGCCCCCCCCGGGAATCTGCGCAGGGTGCGGCGCTGGCCTCCCGATCCGGCTACAGACTGGCCCCTACATCCGCATGCGAACCGGCGGGGAGGGTGGAGTGGCGCCGGCACGATGGCACGGCGTGCGCAAAAACGCCGTCCTGCAGAGGAAAAGAAACACTCGGTGCAGGACGGCCAAGCCACGCGCCCGATCGGTCATGAGCGCGGCGTCCGGATTGCCCATGTGGTTACGCAGGGCTGAGCGGGACGACGCAAGCAGCGTCTGGAGCGGCCACAAGACAACCGGCCGCGTTCAGTCGCCGAGCGAGAAGTTGACGGCGACGGTGACCACGGAGTCGCCATCTCCGGGGACGAACTTCCATTGACGGACGGCATCTTCGGCGGCGACCTCGAGCATGTGATTGCCGCTGACGGGGCGAACGTCTTTGACCTTTCCCTGCGCGTCGACGGTGGCCGCAAGCTGGACCTCACCGCTGATGTGCATGCGTTTGGCGATCTCGGGATAGACGGGTGAGACACGGGATTTGACGGCGCGCGCATCGCCGGCGCGGGCCGGCAACGCCAGCGCCACCACGGCCGCCAGCGCGGCTGCGCGCAGAATTGTGACAGCGAACGTACGTCCGGAATGGACAGTGCTTCGAGAAAGATCCTTGTACATGAGCCCCTCCTGTTGATGAGAAAAACACAATGGAGTTATCGGCTCCGGGGAGAGGAACATGATGGGAAAATGCACATCCGGTTACGAAAGGAATGGACGGCGGGCTACGCGGTTGAGGGCGGCGGCGCGACAGCGGCAAAGGTAAGGTCGTGCGCGGCGCTGGCGTGCTGCTGGCGCCAGAGCTCAAAGAGGCGGCCGTAGCTGAGGGTGACATACTGCGAGGGATCGATGCCGAGACGGACGGCGGTGCGGTCGATCCACTGCGGGGAGCCTTCGAGCTCGGCGTAGTCGCCGATGGGGGTTTCGTCGATGACGCAATGGCCCTCGCCGTCGGTCCATTCGGTGCGCCACTTTTCATAGCGGAAGGCGGAGACCAGTCCCAGGCCGAGAAAGATTTCGGCCAGGGCGTCGCCGTCGGCGAGGCCGGTTTCGGTCTCGATGCGATGCTTGTGCCGGTCTTCGCCGGGACCGGAGAGGGGCAGGCGTTTGTGGGTCAGCGTCCAGCGGCCGGCATAGCTGCGGATGCGCAGAATCTCAGTGCGCGCGCGCAACTGGCGGTCGGGCGTATCAAAGAGAACGTTGCTCTCGAAGCTGCGCGGGGTTTCAAGGCGGAATGCAGCCGCCTGCAGGCGGCGGGCCAGTGCAGCGGTGGAGTCGACGCGAAACTTGATCTCGGTTTCAATGGGCATGGCGGCGCAACCGGACATCAGGACGTAGGGGCCAATTCAGGCGGGCGGCGCAGCGGGCAAAGACAGGACCGGACGAGGCGAAAGAGCAGAAGAAAGCGATCGCGCCCACGGGCCAATCGCATGTCCGCGGGGATCCCGGTCTACACCCCACGGACCCAGCGCGCGTCCGTCGGAACCCCGGCGCGCATCGCTTCTCCCTCGTGGAACCGTGAAGAACTGCCACTTGCAGCCACCCGTGCGAACCTGTCGCAACACCCAAGAGCGAGTATAGCGGCCGATGGCGCGAAAGGGCGCGCAACGGCGACAATGGAGGTGTGAAGACCCTGCATCTGATCATCGGCCGGGCATGCGCGGAGAACGCGGGCGGGGCGACGGAGTGGAGCGCGTTCGACCGGGCCACGATGGACCGCGCGGCGGCGATCCTGCGCGCGGGAGGGCTGGTGGCGCTGCCCACCGAGACCGTGTACGGCCTGGGAGCGAATGCGCTGGACCGCGCCGCGGTGGAGAGAATCTTTGCGGCGAAGTCGCGGCCGAACTGGGACCCGGTGATTGTGCACGTGGCGTCGCGGGCGATGCTGAACGGGCTGGTGGAGCAGATTCCCGCGGCCGCGGAGCGGCTGATGGAGCGCTTCTGGCCGGGCCCGCTGACGCTGCTGCTGCGGCGCACGGCGGCGGTGCCCGACGCGGTGACGGCAGGGCGGCCGCTGGTGGGCGTGCGGATGCCTGCGCATCCGGTGGCGCTCGATCTGATCCGCCGCGCGGGAGTGCCCGTGGCCGCGCCCAGCGCCAACCGCTTTGGGCACATCAGCCCGACGACGGCGGCGCACGTGTTGAGCGATCTCGAGGGCAGGATCGACGCGGTTCTGGACGCGGGGCCGTCGGCGCATGGCGTGGAGTCAACGGTCATCGATCCCTCGATGCGGCCGATGCTGATCTACCGGCCGGGGGCGGTGACGGCGGAGGAGATTGCCGAAGCGGCGGGACCGGCGGAGCTCTACCGCAGCGCCGAGCCGCTGCGCGCGCTGCCGGTGGAGGCCATGCCCTCGCCGGGGGTGGGCATACGGCACTACGCGCCGCGGGCGCGGCTGGTGCTGGTGGAGGCGCGCGCGCAGGAGACGGCGGAGCTGCTGACGGAGCTGGGCGAGCGGCTGCTCGCGGCAGCGCAGAGCGAGCCCGGAGAGACGCTGGGCGTGATGCTGCCTGAGAGCGTCGGCGCGCCGGCGGCGATCGCGCGGGAGCGCGTCTTCGCATGGGGAAGCTGGGCGGCTCCGGAAGAGCTGGCGCAGCGGCTGTATGCGGGACTGCGGGCGCTGGACGCCGCGGGGTGCACGGTGATTCTGTGCCCGCTGCCGGCGGCGCGCGGCCTGGGCGCCGCGATACGCGATCGATTGCTGAAGGCGGGCCGCAAGGCGTAGGAACGGCCGGGGAACGCGGGAGCGGCGATCGCGGCGGCGCGAGGCCTGCTTTATCCGTTGTCGCCGAGCTTGTACATGTACTTGATGGCGGACTTGTAGACGAGGGTGCGGGAACGGCCGCGGACTTTGATGGTGTTGCGATCGTACCACTCGATGCAGCCGTCGATGCGCTCACCGTCTTCGAGCACGATGACCATGGGCGTCTGCGCCTGGATCTGTTTCTGCAGATAGAAGAGCTCGGCGTGCCGGTTGGGGGCATCGAACTCCGCGGCATGCGCTGCGAACTGCTGCCGATAGGGTGCGGGCTGCCTGCGCGGAAACGTCGTGGAACGGCCAGAGCCGCGTTCGCGCTCGACCGGAAGAGCCGGAAGAATACTCATAGGGAACGACCTCTCTCCCATCAAAAAACAGAAATCCGTAAAGACCGGTCCGCGGGCAACAGGTGGTACAGGGAATGTTGCACAGCGTCCCCGTTCAAAGGCATCCATCGTGAAGCGCCGAAGCTATTCTTCCCTCACGTCGCAGAGACAGACCAGGGCTTCAACTTAACCTGAGGCAGTTGTTACCCAGGCACCTGCTTCATCGTGGGAGTGCTCTTACATCTAAAAGATGCCTGGAACAATTTGGGGGTTGCACTTCTATTCTCGGGCGCGCGGTGGGGCGCGTCAAGTTGGAGGCGCGCGCGCATGGTCCGGGTCAGTATGGAGTGGCGCACCCGGCGCGATGCCGGCGGGCGCTCGTGGGCCTGGCGGCGCAGGCGACGGGCCCTGCATCAGACGGCGGGAATGGCCGGCCGGGCAGGGCCCGCGAGAAGCTGCTCCGAGGAGGCGCCGGCCTCAGCTACCGGCGCCGTGGCACTTTTTGTATTTCTTGCCGCTGCCGCAGGGGCAGGGATCGTTGCGGCCGACTTTGTCGCCGGTACGGCGCTGCGCGGCCTGCTCCGACTCGCCCGCGCCGGCGCGGCTGGCGGCGGCCAGTTCGCGCTCCTTCTTGCGCGCGAACTCCTTCTCGATGGCATCGATGGTGGTGGCAGGCGCGCGGGTGGGAATGGCGATCTCGCGCGGGGCGTTATCGGCAGCCAGCGGCCGGGCCGCGCTGGCCACGGGCGGGGCCTGGGGCACAACGCCGCGCGGACGGACCGGCTCGGTGACGGGCTGGCCGTCGGGGCCGAGAATCTGCATGCGGAAGAGGAAGCGCACGGTGTCTTCCTGGAACTTCAGCATCATGGCCTCGAACATGTCGTAGGACTCGCGTTTATAGGCCACCAGGGGATCCTGCTGGGCGTAGCCGCGCAGGCCTATGCCCTCTTTGAGGTGGTCCATGTTGAGCAGGTGATCTTTCCAGAGCCCGTCGATCACGCTGAGCATGACCATGCGCTCGTGATAGCGCATGGTGGCGGCGCCGAGGATTTTTTCCTTGGCTTCGTAGTTTTCGGTCAGTTTGGCAAAGACGTTTTCGCCCAGCTCGTGGCGGGTAAGCTCCTCATGCCGGACGCCGGAGGCGGCCAGATTGAACCCGAAGTGATCGACGAGCTTTTCGCCCAGCGATTTAACGTCCCACTGCTCCTCGCGCACGCGCTCGCTGCAATGCTCGTCGAGGAGATTCGAGAGGATGCCGCCGACGTAGTCGTCGAGGATGAGCTCGCGCTGATCGACGCCTTCGAGCAACTGGTGACGCAGGCCGTAGACGGCCTCGCGCTGCTTGTTCATGACGTCGTCGTACTCGAGCAGGTGCTTGCGGCTCTCAAAGTTCTGGGCTTCGACGGCCTTCTGCGCGCCCTCGATGCGCTTGGAGATCATGCGCGACTCGATGGGCACGCCTTCTTCCATGCCGAGGCGCTCCAGCAGGGTGCTGACCCACTGCTTGGCGAAGATGCGCATCAGGTCGTCTTCGAGCGAGAGGTAGAAGCGCGAGGCGCCGGGATCGCCCTGGCGGCCGGCGCGTCCGCGGAGCTGGTTATCGATGCGGCGGGACTCGTGGCGCTCGGTGCCGAGGATGAAGAGGCCGCCGGCCTTGATGACCTCGTCGTGCTCCTTTTGCGCGCGCTCGGCGTGGCCCTTGTGAGTTTCGGCCCAATGCGGCTCGGCGACCTCGTACTCCTGCCCCTGGTAGTAGAAGCGCAGGAAGCCGGACGGGGCCATGGGGTTGATGGCGCCTTCGGCGGCGCTGATGGCGCGCGCGCGGGAGTTGCCGGCGGCGTCTTTGGTCTTGACCATTTCCTGCCTGGCCATGAACTCGGAGTTGCCGCCGAGCAGAATGTCGGTGCCGCGGCCGGCCATGTTGGTGGCGATGGTGACCATGCCGAGGCGGCCGGCCTGGGCCACGATCTCGGCCTCGCGCTCGTGGAACTTGGCGTTCAGCACCACATGGCGGATGCCCTTTTTCTGCAGAATCGCGGAGAGGCGCTCGGACTTTTCAATCGATGTGGTGCCGACGAGCACGGGCTGCCCGGAGGCGTTGAGGTCGGCGATGTTGTCGGCGACGGCCTTGTATTTTTCCTTTTCGGTGCGGAAGACCACGTCGGAGTTTTCCACGCGGAGCAGGGGCCTGTTGGTGGGGATGACGACGATCTCGAGGTTGTAGATCTTCTCGAATTCGGCGGCCTCGGTCTCGGCGGTGCCGGTCATGCCGCTGAGCTTTTGATAGAGGCGGAAGTAATTCTGGAAGGTGATGGTGGCCAGGGTCTGATCTTCCTTGCGGATCTTGACGCCTTCCTTGGCCTCGATGGACTGGTGCAGGCCGTCGCTCCAGCGGCGGCCGGGCATGAGGCGGCCGGTAAAGGTATCGACGATGATGACCTCGCCGTCCTTGACGACGTAGTCTACGTCGCGCTTGTACAGGGCGTGGGCCTTGATGGCGGTTTCGACGTAGTGCTTCAGATCCCAGTTTTCGGCGTCGGCGATGTTGCCGATGCCGAGCGCCTTCTCGATGGTCACCCAGCCCTCGTCGGTAACGCCGATGGAGCGCTGTTTTTCATCGACGACGTAATCGCCGGTGAGGTGCTTCTGGCCTTCGGACAACTGGATGCCGAGCTCTTCCTGACGCCTGGTATCGGTCCACTCGATCTCTTCGCCCAGCTGGAGCGCGGGAATGATGCGGCGCACGCGCTCGTACTTGTCGGTGGTCTGGTCGGTGGGTCCGGAGATGATGAGCGGAGTGCGGGCTTCGTCGATGAGGATGGAGTCAACCTCGTCGACGATGGCGTAGTAGTGGCCGCGCTGGACGCAGTCCTTGAGCTCGAACTTCATGTTGTCGCGCAGGTAGTCGAAGCCGAACTCGTTGTTGGTGCCGTAGGTGATGTCGGCGCCGTAGGCGGCGCGGCGCTCGTCGTCGCTGAGGTCGTGCACGATGACGCCCACGGTGAGGCCGAGGAACTCGTAGATCTTGCCCATCCACTCGGCGTCGCGCTTGGCCAGATAGTCGTTGACGGTGACCACGTGGACGCCGCGGCCGGCCAGGGCGTTGAGATAGCAGGCGAGGGTGGCGACGAGGGTTTTGCCTTCGCCGGTCTTCATCTCCGCGATTTTGCCGGAGTGCAGGACCATGCCGCCGATCAACTGCACGTCGAAATGGCGCATCTGCACGGCGCGCCAGCCGGCTTCGCGGACGACCGCGAAGGCCTCGGGCAGGATCTCGTCGAGCGCGTCCTTCTCGGCCTTCTTTTTTTCCTCGGCGTCGGTGATGCCTTCAAGGCGGGCCGCGATGCGGGCCTTGAAGGCTGCGGTCCTGGCCTTGAGCTCTTCGTCCGAGAGCTTTTCGATCTCCGGCTCCATCGTATTGATTTGCTTGATGATGGGCGTAAGGCGCTTGATCAGGCGCTCGTTGGCCGTGCCGAAGACTTTTGTGAGTGCTTTCTCTAAAACCACAGGATTCTCCGTGTAACAGTGTAAATGTTGGGGGGTAAAGGTCCGCGGAGGAATGGGGAAGACGCGATGAGACGACTTGCAAAAAGCCCCCGGCGCGCCGGGGGCTTTTTGCTGGTTCGGGAGCGGGTCAG